>NZ_JACJJG010000057.1 GCF_016899855.1 Marseilla massiliensis | reverse complement strand
TGCTTTTTCACCTTTTAACCCTTTCACTTTTTCACCTCTTAAATCTGTGTCAGCGCCTGTTTCAGGTCGTCGATGATGTCGTCAGCGTCTTCGATACCTACCGAGAAGCGGATAAGGTCGGGGGCTATGCCGGCTTCGCGCAGCTGCTCGTCGCTAAGCTGGCGGTGGGTATGGCTGGCCGGATGAAGCACGCATGAACGTGCGTCGGCTACGTGTGTGGCGATGTTTACCAACCGGAGCGAGTCCATGAACTTGATGGCGGTGTCGCGGTCGCCCTTCAGTCCGAAGGCCAGTACGCCGCAAGAGCCGTTCGGCAGGTATTTCTGTCCGAGTTCATAGTCGGCGTCGTCTTTCAGTCCGCAGTAGCGAATCCATGCCACGTGAGGGTCGGCGTGCAGGAATTCAGCCACTTTCTGTGCGTTCTCGCAATGCCGTTGCATGCGCAGGTGCAAGGTTTCGAGCCCGATGTTGAGCATGAACGCGTTGTGCGGTGACGGTGTTGAGCCGAGGTCGCGCATGAGTTGCGCGACGAGTTTGGTCATGTATGCGCCCTTGCCGAATGCCTTGGTGTAGGTCAGTCCGTGGTAAGACTCGTCGGGAGTTGTGAGCCCAAGGAATTTGTCAGCGTGCGCATCCCAGTCGAAATTGCCGCTGTCAACCACGCATCCGCCTACCTGTGTAGCGTGTCCGTCCATGTATTTCGTAGTTGAATGGGTCACGATGTCGCAGCCCCACTCGAACGGGCGGCAGTTTATTGGGGTGGCGAATGTGTTGTCGATGATGAGCGGCACGCCGTTCCTGTGGGCTATGCGGGCGAATTTCTCGATGTCGAGCACGCGGCAGCCGGGGTTGGATATTGTCTCGCCGAACAGTGCCTTGGTGTTCGGGCGGAAAGCCTTTTGTATTTCCTCCTCGCTTGCGTCCTGGTTGACGAAGGTGCATTCAATGCCGAGCTTCTTCATCGTTACGCCGAAAAGGTTGTATGTGCCGCCGTATATCTCGTTTGAAGTTACGAAATGGTCGCCGGCCTGGCAGATATTGAATATGGCGTAGAAGTTGGCCGCCTGGCCTGACGACGTGAGCATGCCGCCTACTCCTCCCTCAAGAGCGGCTATCTTGGCTGCTACGCTGTCGCTTGTGGGGTTTTGCAGACGGGTGTAGAAATAACCTTCCTTTTTCAGGTCGAAAAGCATGGCCATCTCTTCGGTGTTGTCATATTTGAATGTCGTACACTGAACGATAGGCGGCTGGACAGGCTCGCCGTTCTTCGGTTTCCAGCCTCCGCGTACGCAGAGGGTTGACGGTTTGAGTTTCTTTTCCATGTTAATCCTTTGTTTAAATAATACCTATATAAAAGCCGTCGGGATTTCCGCCGGCCGTCATGACGAAAGCCGTGCTTACGGCTTTACACGTTTGCAAAGATACGATAAAAATCCAACAGAACGCAAACGTAATGCCATAAAAAGTGTTTTTTGTATTGTAAAGCCGTTGTTTTTGATGTAAATCGTAAGTTTGGCGCATGCCGGAAACCAAGTACTTGTCAGGCGCTAATCGGTCTTCGTTGTAACATCTTGATATTCAATATATTGTAAAAGGCCGTCTTTGGGCTTGCCAAAGACGGCCTTTTAGCGTGCGGTTGACGGCCTTTTGGAAGGCAAAAGACGGTCAATCGGAATTTCATTTGTATTTTATTATCAGCGTAATCTTGGCATACCCGTAGTTCGTGTTACGTCTGCCGGGAATGTACGGCTCGCTGCAGCGCAGCATGTATATGCGGTTCTGTTTGGCGTTTTGCGTCGTAAGCATGAGCGTACAGCCATCGTCGTCATACTTTTCGCTGAAGTCTCCGGTCTTCGCCTCGCCCTTGAAGGCTTTGATGAAGTCTTTAATGCCTATCTGTTCAAGCTGCAATACCTTCACCACCTTCAGTACCTTATGCGTGCGCGGGTCGCGTTCCACTGCCGAGGTGAACTTGCTCATGCCTACCGACGAGTAGTTGTCGATAAGCCCGTCAATGCTGTTCTGCGCCACGGCTGCGGTGATAAGGCTTGTAAGTAACAATGCGGTCATGATAATCCTGGGTATCATTGTGTCAGGTTTCTTTTAGTTCAACATTTCGCTTATTCGCTTGCGCTCGTCCGGATCGTCAATGCTGTTGAGCAGGTCTTGCTCGGCTTGCTCGATGGGCGAGCGTTTCTCTATGTGCTCCTCTATGTGTCTTGCCTCGCCGAGAGCCGTCTCGATGTCGGTCTTTATCATGCTCAGGTCGTCAATGCGGTGGCCGTTCTCGATGACGTAGCTGCCGCCGTAGACGCGCGCCAGCATGCGGTCCTCGTGATAGTTGAGGTAGGCCGACACGCCGAAGATTAGCACGAGGGCTGCTGCTGTGCCGCATACGGCGCGGCGGAAGGCCGGCATTAGCCGTGCCCTGTGTTCTCCGCCGGCCTGCATCGAACCGAAGCCGGCGAACACGGGGCGGTACTTCTCGAGCTCAGGCGGCAGCACTCCTCGGCTGAACAGTCGGTACAGGCTACGCTCCTCGGCCAGGGTCGTGTCGCCGTTGAAGAAGCGTTCTATCAGTTTCTCGGTATGTTTTATCTCGTTGTTATTCATCGTCCAACTCCTCAATGTAATGTTTTCTCACCGCCATACGTGCTCGGCTGAGAATCTTGCGCACGTTGGCCTCTTTGTATCCGGTAAGTTTTGCTATTTCGTCCATGTCCATTCCGTCGATATGCCTGAGGCGGAGCACCACCTGCTGGGCGGCGGGCAGCGTGTCGATTATTTTCATCATGCGCTCGAACATGTCGTTGTCCGTGCTATCGGCGGTTATCGTCTGAGGTTCTGTCTCGTCTACGCTTACCGTTACGCGGCGCCGTCTTAGACGGTCGATGCAGAAGTTGCGCACGAGGACTTTGGCCAGAGGGGCTACAGGACGGCGTAAAGTGTCGACCATGCTCCATAGTTTCACCAGCACCTCCTGCACGGCGTCTTCGGCGTCATCGGCATTGCCGAGATAGCCGCGTGCCGCCGACAGCAGCATGGGGCGCATTAGTTCAGCCTCACGTTCAAAGTCCTCGGGCACCATGTTCAGAACTTGTTTAGTTGTGTCATGTCCACGTTTGACCTGCCCGAGCCGTCTAATTTCACATTGTCGGCCGTGCCTGCGATTTTTACTTTAAGGTTGCCCGAAGCAAATGTAGACAGGTCCTGGCAGTCAACCTTCATGTTAAAGTCGCCGTTACCCGAACATACAATGTCTGCCTTGCCGCCTTTATAGTAGATGTCTGCCTTGGTCTCGCCGCTTGTTACCGACTTCAGCGTATCCGCATTGATTGTCATAGCAGGAGCGAAGCTGCCTGAGTTGTTGATTTCGACGTAGCTCGCCGTCAGCGTTCCTGATATTTCGGTAGACCCGCTATTGGTGTACTTGAAAGAGTTTTTTATGTTGTAGTCGGCCTTGATATTGCTGTTGCCCGAGTTGCCTTGCTCGTAGTTGTCGGCTGATATTGAGCACTTCATCTGCAAGTTTCCGGAATTAGTAATGTCAATTGAACGGCAGACGAAGGCCTGCATGTCAAATATCAGGTCGCCGCTGTTGCCGAGCTTAAAGTCTGCTGACGATATCTCGCTTGTGTGGAAAGTAATATAACCGGCATTAATCAGGACGTCCAATGACGGCGAAACAATACGGAGCGTAAGGGGCTCCATCTTTATATTCCCGTCAAATCCTTGCCCCTTGTTCTCGTTCTGCTTGGTCGTCAGCAAGCCATCCTTTACCAAAATGCCGGTCTGTCGGAATGCTTTTGCCGTACCGGAGGCCTCTACCCGGTATTCGTTTCCACGAGTATAATATATCTCACCGACGGAGTTTATGTTCAGTCCGTGAAAGTCTTTCAGGTCGAGAACCCGTGTCTCAATCTTTTCGTTGCCGTTATCGGCCGCGGCGGTTGCCGCAGGCATTGTGCCCGGCGCCGATGTTTCAAGCCCCTTTGCGTCAAGTGCGGTAGGCGTGAACGCTATGGTTGCAAATGTAAATATTAGTGAATAAAATCTCATTTTCTTGTGTATTGGTTTGTATAATCAGAAATTGTTGAGGCCGGACGTGTCAATCTTAGATACTCCCGAACCGTTAAACTCGGTATTGTCTGCGCGTCCGGTTAGTTTCAGACTCAGGCTGCCACTGGTGTCGGAGGTAATTTTGTCGCAGTCAACGTCAAGCGTCATTTTACCTACTCCGCTGCAATCAATATCCATGCTGTGCCCCTTGAACTTCAGAGTGCCGTTTGAGGAACCGCTGATGTCCATGCTGAGCGTGTTCGATTCGATGTCAAGCTCGTCCTTGATTACGCCGGTATTGTCTATCGTCATTTCCCTTGCTTTCACTTTCCCGCTTATTTTTGAGCTTCCGCAGTTGTCGTAGGAGAACGAGTTGAAGTCGAAATTGGCGGTAAGGGTACAAACGCCAGAGTTGTCATATTTGATGGATTCGCCGCTGAAAGATGTTGTGCCTTTCATGCTGCCGGAGTTTTCGATATTGGTAGAGGTGGATTTTATTCCGTCAACATACAGTTTGAGCACTCCGCTGTTGTCTATCTTCAGATTGCCGGCATTGAACTCTTCGGCGTTGAACGTGGTTGAACCGATGTTCTCGATATAGTCCATCTTCGGCGATGTGACGTAGATCGTAATCTTGCTCCCTTCGGTTATATTTCTTGAATCTTTGCTCCTGTTTACCGTAAGGATACCGTTTCTTACGGAAATATCGTTGATTTTAAATGCCAACGATGTGCCCTTGACCAGGACTTTGTATGTGCTGCCCTGGGTATAGTGTACATCCACCCACGTGGATACCGACAAACCATGAAAGTTCTTTAGGTTGAGGGTGCGCTCTGACATCTGTTCATAATTGTTGTCGGCCGTGCGCAATGACATTTTGCCATACGTTTGGTTGTCAATGTTCTTGCTCGTGCCGCTGCATGCGGTGAGCGAAAAGGCTATCGCCGCAAGCGAGATGAATATAGTCTTAATTTCCATGGTGTAATGTTTTTAAAGTTTTATTTCTGTTTTATATACGCAAGGTAATGCCGTTATGTGACATATTTTAGCGTGTTTTTTCATGAAAAAAAATAATAAAAGCCGTTTTTCAATGCAGAAAAACGGCTTTTATTATGGTTAGAACGTAAATGTTCTTGTGATTGTTCCGTCGTAAGTGTTGATTTCAACCGCTACCTCGTCGCCTTCAACGGGCACTATCGGCAGGCGTGAAACGGCAATACTGACGTATGCTTCGGCCGAATAGTATTCGGGCACTCCGTTCTGGTCGTGGTACAGCCGCAGACTTACGTGGTGTCTGCCGTTGGCGTCAGTATCAACGCCGGTGCATATAATGCCGATAGTCTGGGTGTTAAAATCACCGTTAACAGAGCCAGTCTTGATAGACAAATCAAGGTTCAGGTACTTTCCGTTGCGGCTTGTCCATGAGCTTTCAAACGTTACTGGGTCGGTCTTTATGCCGTCTTTTACTTCTTCAATGGGCGTAATTTGCGGTACGAGAACTTGTGAAATGCCGAGCGGTTCGGCGTTGTTTGTCCCGTCGTCTGCTTCTACCTTATTATAATATAACAACGCACGGTAAACAGTGTCGGGGCGTTCTGCCCAGGCAACGTTGATTGCGCCCGTGAGAAACATCCGTTCGCCGTCATCGGTCTCAATGCTAACGATGTTTGCGTTATTATCGGTCTGCGCCTCGACAAAGTCCGCCCGCATGTGCGAAAGGGCGCCGTCGCCGGTGTCGTAAGGGTCATTGCTGCATGCCGAAAGGACGAACAGCAGGAAAAGCAGAATGTATGACGGGATGAATTTCATTTCGTAGCTTTGATGAAATTGATGACAGGATTGGCATACATTGTCAGCATGCGTTCGGTCAGGAATTTGTCGTCCTTGTCAGGAAGGTCTATTTTCGCGAGCTGCCCGTCAATGTATTTTATGAAACCTGACTTCTCCTCGCTTGTGTATTTGTCTGCATTCGCGTCGTTTCCGTTAAGCATGTCAAGCGCAATATAGTTCGACGGGTACAGCATGTAGTTACTGTGTATTTCGTGGTCAATATGTTCGGCGATAATGTCGAACACTTCGGTCTTTGGAGTATTGGCGCCGATAGTATCCAACCATTTGTCTATACATGGAGCGCATTGGTAATGAACATGCCCTTTGTATCCGGTTATGCCTGTTTTCATGCTGATGATATCGTCCATGGCAGACTTTTTCCATGCAGCGTTGTCGCGTTTCTGTTGGAATTCCTTGGCTTTCAGATAGTCACAAGGGTCGTACTCGTATGAAATAGCAAGCGGCACGATATGCAGCCGTTTGAGTTTTTCCACTGTATCCCCCTTGCCGCCACCGATGGCCATCATCTTTAGAATGGCCGGTTGTGTACGATCGTCTGAGTCTTTGGCTCGTCCTTCGCGTTGGGCAATCCAGATGTTGTCATGTTTTTCTTCGATGGCAAAATGCATATAATCTGACATTGTCTTACTTGCCGTTAGCGTTTCGCGTGGAGATAATCCACGGCGTACGATGAACGATTTGTTCACCCTTACAAGATCTTTTACCCATGGCAAAGATAAGAGATTGTCGCCAATGGCTATTTCGCATGTCGTCTTGAATCCCGCGTCAATAAGCAGTTTATCAAGAAACCCTGAATCAAGTACAATGTCCCTGTGGTTGCTTACAAAGGTGTAACGCCCGGAAATGTCTATAGCCGATGCGTTCATGTCACAACCGGTTGTAAGCCTGTTGATAAGCGATTGTATGAAGTTATAGCAGAATGACAGTTGGAATTCAAGGTTTGTCTTGCAAGACAACATCTTTTCACGCACCGTTTCAAACGGTATTCCGGGTAAGACATAAGCTAAAACCATCCTGAACTGGGGGTCGGCGAGCAAGCGTTCGTACACTTGTGGTAGTTCTTCAGGCTCAAAAGGACGTATGCCGTCAAATTCAGCGGGGATTTTCATGGGCGTAATTTATTTGTTTTGTTCAAGGATTTTGGATTTTAGGAGAGTTAAAGGAGTAGCTACGAATAGGCTGCCGAGAGCCATCTTAACGAAAACTTGATAGCGGCTTATCTGTTACTCCTTTAACTCCCTTATGCTTGTTTGTCCTGTTCTGTTTTATCTGAACTGGTTTTCTACAATGTCCGTGAGCACGTCAGTCATGTTCAGGCCTGCCGCTTTTACTTGCTGTGGAATAAAGCTGGTTGCCGTCATGCCAGGAGTTGTGTTGATTTCAATCATGTTCACCTTGTCCACTTCCTGTCCGTCACTGCCCTTCCCGCGGCTAATGATGTAATCGATACGGATTATTCCGTTGCAGTGCAGGATGTCGTAGATCTGGCTTGTGATTTCTTCCACACGCTTGGTCGTTTCCGGACTGAGCCGTGCAGGAGTTATTTCTTGTACCTGTCCGTTATACTTAGCGTCGTAATCGAAGAACTCGTGTTGGGTTACAACTTCTGTTGCAGGCAGCACCACGCTCTTTTCATGAGTCTTGTAACAGCCTATAGATATTTCGGTTCCTTCAATATACTGCTCTACCATTACGTCTTCGCTTTCAAGCATGGCCTTGCGTATGGCAGGGGCAAGCTGGTCTTTATTCTTTACCTTGGACACGCCGAAACTGCTACCGTCAGCCGCTGGCTTTACGAAACAAGGCATGCCAATGCGTTCTTCGATTTCGTCATCGCTTACTATTTCCTCATAACCCTTTCTGATAAGCAGGCTATCGGCCACACGCACACCGTATCCGCGCAAGTATTGGTTGAGCACAAACTTATTGAATGTTAGTGCTTCTACAAGCACTCCACTTGTGGAATAGGGTAGATGTATGAGTTCAAAATAGCCTTGCAGTATTCCGTTTTCGCCTGGTGTGCCGTGTATCGTGATGTAAGCGTAATCGAATTGTACGAGTTTTCCGTTCTCCATGAACGAGAAGTCGTTACGGTCAATGGGGGTAGTGGTGCCGTCTGGCAGGTTGACATGCCAATCGAGACCTCTAACCATTACGATGTAAACATTATATCTTTCTTTGTCGAAGAAAGAATAAAGTCCTTGGCCGGAACGCAACGAAACGCCGTATTCGGAAGAATCACCTCCGCAAATAATGGCAATCGTTCTTTTCAGATTTTTCATAAAGCGTTATTGTTTTAATTCATTTCCGTTAATATACTTTCTCCATTTATTAATAAGGGCTTCCATATCGTCCGGAAGAGGCGACGTGAAGTCCATTTGCAGTCCTGTAGTGGGGTGTACGAAACCCAGCGTCTTGGCATGAAGTGCCTGCCGCGGGCATATCTTGAAGCAGTTTTCTATAAACTGTTTGTAGCTGCCGGAGCGGTTGCCGCGGAGTATTTCAGTTCCTCCGTAACGTTCGTCGGCAAAGAGCGGATGGCCAATATGCCGCATGTGGGCCCTTATCTGGTGTGTTCTTCCTGTTTCAAGGATACATTCAACAAGCGTTACATACCCGAAGCGTTCAATCACGTTGTAATGCGTGACGGCGTGTTTGCCGATTTCAGAGTCGGGAGGAAATACAGCCATGCGCATTCTCTCTTTAGGATCACGGCCTATATTGCCTTCGATGCGTCCTGCGTTTTCGGTGAAATTGCCCCACACCAAGGCGTTATAACTGCGATGTGTTGTCTTGTTGAAGAACTGTAGTCCCAGTTTCGTCTTTGCGTCAGGCGTCTTTGCGATAACCAATAGCCCGCTTGTGTCTTTGTCTATACGATGAACCAGTCCCACTTCCGGATCATTGGGATTATACGTCGGCACGTCTTTCAAGTGCCAAGCGATGGCATTTACCAATGTTCCGTGCCAGTTTCCGCAACCGGGATGTACTACAAGTCCTGCCGGCTTGTTGATTACCATAAGTTCCGTATCCTCATAAACGATGTCAAGCGGAATTTCCTCAGGTTCAATGGTGTTGTCGTATTGTGGGCGGTCGAGCATTAACGTAATGACATCGAGCGGACGTACCTTATAATTACTTTTTACCGGGCGGTCGTTGACATGTACGAAACCTGCGTCGGCGGCACGTTGTATACGGTTACGACTTGTATGTTGCAACTTCTTCAACAAGAACTTGTCTATGCGCAACGGATCTTGTCCTTTGTCCACAACGACTCGTAAATGTTCGTATAGTTGTTGTTCCTCGTCGTCCTCTATTTCGTCGATATAATCTTTTGCCATTACATTTCTCTTTTCATAAGGTTTCAATACGCCATACTGCGGGCGCTTCCGTGCAGCCTTATTTTATTCCGGTCCGGTTACGACTTCAAATTCGTCAACATCACCTTCGCTATTAGGGTCGATGTACACTCCGCCGTCCTGTTGTGCAGGTTCACTCAGGGAGTCGCCGTATTCTCCGTAGAAATCTTCGGGTTCGGCGTAGATAATAGAGTCGCTCATGTCGCGCATTCCGTCGCCGACCTGTATTATGATGACGTCATTGACAGAAATCTTCTGCCCTGTGTGCAACAATTTTCCTTTTGACTTTAGTCCGTACACCCAGTCTTTCTCGCCAGGTATATAGTCCGTCGGACCGACCTTGAATCCCATTGCAATCAGTTTCGCGCGTGCCTCACGGTAAGAGCAGTTGTCAATGATGTCGGGTATTGTCAGCATCGGTGAGTGCGACGAATTGATTATTACGTAAACAATGCGTCCCGACTTGACCTTTTTCCCTGGCTCAGGCGACTGTTCCAGGATGCAGTCAGGCGGAAGTGTCTTTACATATCCAGTGTCGCTTACTACAACGTCAAGGTGTGAGCCCAGCAGTATATGTTCGGCGTCGGAGAACAGCTTATGCCTAACGTCCGGAACCGGTATTTCCTCACCATGGTGGGTGTATATGTCAAGGCCTATTTTCACGCCAAAGCACAGCAATATGACGACAACCAGCATGGCGCCGAGGTTGAGCCACAGCTTCATGCTGAAGATTTTTCGGAAGAATTCCTTTGTCTTCATTCTTGTCGTATGTTTTTCTGCAAAGGTATGAAAAAAACAGAAAGAAGCAAAGACATTGCTTTACTTCTTTCTCTTTTCTTGTTCAAAATCTTCGTGACTGACGGTTATTTCCCGTGGCTCTCGTCTGAAACTGTAAGTTTTTTGCGACCTTTAGCGCGACGTGCTGCGAGCACGCGGCGACCGTTCTTTGTAGCCATTCTCTCACGGAAACCGTGCTTGTTCACTCTCTTCCTGTTGTGCGGCTGAAATGTTCTTTTCATTGTTTGTACTTATTTTATTGTTATTTTGTTCACACTTTGGGCTGCAAAAGTACACATTTCTTTTTAAATAACCAAGAATTATGTGTTTTTTAGCCCATTGTTTTATGCTTTTTTCTAAAAATATAGTAACTTTGCAGCCTGAAAGTCTGCATTTTCGGGCGGATAGGAGTGAGCCGATTGATAATGATGCCGTTTCCGGATTGACGGATATCCGCTTTTGTTGTATGATAATTATCATTTAATTACAAAAAACAATATGATTAATTCACAGGAAATAAAGAAAGGTACATGCATCCGCATGGACAACCAAGTATGGATTTGTATTGATTTCCAACATGTAAAGCCGGGTAAGGGTAACACGGTGATGCGTACGAAACTCAAGAACGTTACTGACGGGCGTGTGCTTGAACGCACATTCCAGATTGGATTTAAGCTCGAGGATGTACGTATCGAGCATCGTCCTTACCAATATCTTTACGAAGATCCTACAGGGCTCATTTTCATGAACCAGGAGACATTCGAGCAGATACCAATCAACCGTGATTCTATTGTTGGCGTTGATTATATGAAGGAAGGCGATGTAGTTGAAGTTGTTACGGATACGACGGACGGCACCATCCTTTATGCCGAAATGCCGGTTAAGACAAATCTGCGCGTAACCCATAGTGAGCCGGGTGTTAAAGGTGATACCGCAACAAATGCCACCAAGCCTGCAACTCTTGAGACTGGTGTTGAGGTTCGCGTTCCTTTGTTCATTGACGAGGGCGACCTTATCCAGATAGACACACGCGACGGAAGCTACCTCAACCGCGTAAAGGAATAATCGCATACACTTCTTAAAAGTAGCAGTCAAAGTAGTTAAGGGAGTTAAAGTAGTTAAAGACAATAGCATTGACAATTGTTCTCAATGGCAAAAGCATGCGTCTTTAACTACTTTAACTCCCTTAACTACTTTAACTACATAAAATCTGATATTTATGAAATACTCTTTTATAGTTCCTGTGTATAACCGTCCGGATGAGGTTGACGAGCTTTTGCGCAGCCTTACGTCGCAAACGGTAAAGAATTTTGAGGTCGTTGTTGTCGAGGATGGCAGTTCCGTACCGTGTAAGGATGTATGCAGCGGATATGCCGACATGCTTGATATACATTATTATAATAAGCCGAACAGCGGGCCGGGGCAGAGCCGCAATTACGGGGCGGAGCGTGCCAAGGGTGAATATCTCATCGTACTCGACTCTGACGTAGTTGTGCCTGATGGTTATCTTGAGGCCGTTGACGATGAGCTCAGCCGTGAACCTGCCGACGCTTTCGGTGGTCCCGACCGTGCTCACGAGTCGTTTACTGACACCCAGAAAGCCATAAGTTACTCCATGACGAGCTTCTTTACCACAGGAGGTATACGTGGCGGAAAGAAAAAGCTCGACAAGTTTTATCCCCGTTCGTACAACATGGGCATACGTCGTGATGTCTATATGAAGCTTGGAGGTTTCTCGAAGATGCGCTTTGGCGAGGATATAGACTTCAGCATACGCATATTCAAGGCAGGCTGCCGTTGCCGACTGTTTCCCCAAGCGTGGGTGTGGCATAAGCGTCGTACCGACTTCCGCAAGTTTTTCCGCCAGGTGTTCAACAGCGGCATAGCACGAATAAACCTGTACAAGAAATATCCCGAGTCGTTGAAACTTGTTCATCTGCTGCCAATGGTGTTCACTGTCGGTGTCTGCCTGCTCGTGCTTACTTCGGCGGTCGGCCGTGTCCTGATGGAGTATGACGACATCCACCGCTGGTATTGGCTGTGCGCGGGGCCATGGCTTCCAATCATTCTTTATTGTCTTCTTATTTTCATTGATTCGTCAGTTGCCAACCGAAGCCTCAAGGTAGGATGGCTAAGTATTCCGGCGGCCTTTGTGCAGCTGTTCGGATATGGTTGCGGCTTCCTTTCTGCGTGGTGGAAACGCTGCGTGAAAGGGAAAGACGAGTTTCATGCTTTTGACAAGACGTTCTATAAATGAGAAGTGTAGTTAAAGTAGTTATCGCTCACTGCGTTCGCTGAGTAGTTAAAGTCAAATGCCCTGTCGGTTTTTATCTACAGGCAAGCAATAAAGGTAATAACTTCAACTACTCAGCGAACGCAGTGAGCGATAGCTACTCCTAACTACTTTAACTACTGAAAAACAACAAACTATGATAAAACTTTCAATCAACCAATGGGCCGAGGAGGACCGCCCGCGCGAGAAGCTCATGAGGCTGGGCGCCGCGGCGTTGAGCAACGCCGAGCTGCTGGCTATACTCATAGGGTCGGGTTCGCAGGACGAAAGTGCCGTAGACTTGACGAAACGTGTGCTGGCGGATTGCGGCAACAACCTTAACACTTTGGGCAAGATGACAATCGAGCAGCTTACTGGCGGCCGTTACAAAGGCCTCGGCCCGGCAAAGGCTGTTGCCATTATCGCCGCCTGCGAGTTGGGCAAGCGCCGCCAGGCCGAGAAGGCCGAAGAGCGCAAACAGCTAAATTCCGCCCTTGCGATATACGAATACATGCACCCCAGAATGCAGGACCTGAGCGAAGAAGAGGCGTGGGTGCTGCTTATGAACCAGAACTTCAAGCTGATAAAGAGCGTCCAGTTGTCGCACGGAGGGATAACCGAGACTGCCGTCGACGTGCGGGTTATAGTGAAGCATGCCCTGTTGGGTAATGCCACCGTCGTTGCCTTGTGTCATAATCATCCGAGCAACAACGCCAGCCCGAGCGGCGATGACGACCGCCTGACCCAACGGGTGAAGAAAGCCTGCGAGCTTATGCGCCTCCACTTCCTCGACCATCTTATTATTACCGACGGCCAATACTACAGCTATTCGGAAGAAGGAAGACTGTGAGAAAATGAAAAATGAAGAATGAAAAATGAATAATCCCGTTAATGACGTATGCCGTATTCTTCATTTTTCATTCTTTTTATGTGTCTTACAACCTCGTCCCGGCCTTCGCAGCTAAGCAAATACGTGCGGCCGGAGCGCAGATGAATGTAGAACGCCTGGTCGTAACGGCCTACGTACTCGAAGTGGCGGCCTAGTCCGGGGCACGTGAACCAGCCGATGAAGCCGAATAATCCGCCGTCGCCGCACGTGCGGAACAGCTTGTAGTGGCTGTCTTTCCATGCGTCGGCATCGGCAATGTCGTCAAACCTGAACGCCTTACGCCCTTTCACGGTGCGCAGGACTACGGCTTCAGGCGTAACCGTAACGTAGCGTGGCGACAGCAGGTAGTAGTAAAACATCACGCCGAAGGATATCAGCACTGCCGGTATAGTGACGATGCGGGTTTCGGGATGGTTGGCCGAGAGGGAGAATAAGGGTAAGATTCCCAATCCTAACAGTATCATCACGCCCCAGGTAATGCCGAGCACGGTCTGGCTTTTCGCTACCTTGAACGTCGTTGAGGTGTTGCTTTTCATATAGCTTGAAGTTTGTTTTTCTGCTTACAAAGTTACTGAAAAATATCCGTTTTTACAAGTGCGGGAGTGGTAAAAATGGCCTTTTCATCACTGTCATGAACCAGCCTTGTAAGTCGTTGATTATCAGAGGAGTTATAAAAGGTCGTCTTTTTGCTTGCGAAAGATGGCCTTTTAGCGTGCGATTGATGGCCTTTTGGTTGGTAAAAAGCCGCCTTTTGTCTTTCATGCAGCCATAAGTCGCATGGCCGCCGGGGCTTTAACATGTAGCGGTCGACAATTTTACTTAACTTCTGAAATTAAAAATAAAAAACGTCAAAAGCGCTGAGTTGTCAATATAAATCAGTACCTTTGCTTTCTGATTGAAAAACAGCTTGATATAGTGAAAGGCTTAGTACCATATACAATAAACGTCGGAGGCAGGCTGTTAGACTTGTCTGAACCTGTCGTGATGGGCATTCTCAATGCTACGCCCGACTCGTTTTACGCCGGCAGCCGTAGGCGGACTGAGGCGGAAATAGAGGCCCGCGCCTGCCAGATAGTGGAGGAGGGCGGAGCCATTATCGACGTCGGGGCTTACTCGACACGTCCCGGCGCGGCCAAGGTTTCGGCCGACGAGGAGATGGAGCGTATGCGCATGGCGCTGGGGGCGGTGCGCAGGGCGCAGCCCGATGCCGTAATTTCAGTCGATACGTTCCGTCCGGAGGTCGCCAGGATGTCTGTAGAGGAATTTGGCGCGGGTATCATCAACGATGTTTCCGGAGGCAATCCCGAGGGCTCTTTCGGAGGCGAGATGATGGCGGAGGAAGCTTACCGCGGGCCTGACGACGGCTTGGCATATCCCATGTTCTGTGAGGTAGCCCGGCTGAAGGTCCCGTACATACTGATGTCTTCGCGCCCGAATATGATGAGTATAATGCAGGATTTCGCCCATAAGGTGCAGATGTTGCGTGATCTTGGCCACAAGGATATCATTCTCGACCCGGGTTTCGGTTTCGGAAAGACCTTGGCCGAGAATTACGAAGTGCTTGCCCGGCTCGGCCTTCTGCGCGAGATGGAGTTGCCTGTGTTGGTCGGCGTGTCGCGCAAGTCGATGATTTCCCGCCTTCTCGGCACCGATGCCGACGGCGCCCTCAACGGTACCACCGTGGTTAACACCCTTGCGCTGGCCTGCGGCGGAGCCTCGATTCTTAGAGTACACGACGTAAGGCAATGCGTTGAGGTCGTGAAAATAGTAAAAGAAACGATTAGATATGTTTAATTTCGGCATAAAAGACTTTATCGACATATTCTGTGTCGCCCTGATGCTTTATTACATCTACCGCCTCATGAAAGAGTCGCGGTCGCTCAACGTGTTCATAGGCATTCTTATCTTCATCATCATGTGGCTGTTCGTAAGCCAGGTTCTGGAGATGCGTCTGCTCGGAAGCATAATGGACAAGTTGGTCAGCGTAGGTGTGATAGCCATTATAATATTGTTCCAGGAGGAAATCAGGAAGTTCTTGTACAACCTCGGTACGCACCATAAGGTGAAAAGTATCGTGCGGCTGTTCTCGTCGGGCGACAAGAAGGACAAGGTAGACATGGAGTCGATAATGCCGATAGTCATGGCCTGCATGAACATGAGCAAGGGCAAGGTGGGCGCGCTGATAGTCATCGAGCGCCTGACTCCGCTTGACGACATCGTCGAGACAGGCGACGTGATTGACGCCAACATCAACCAGCGTTTGATTGAGAACATCTTTTTCAAGAACTCTCCGTTGCATGACGGAGCCATGGTCATATCAAAGAAGCGGATACGCGCTGCCGGCTGCATACTGCCCGTGAGCCACAATTTCGACATTCCCAAGGAGCTGGGTTTGCGCCATCGCGCCGCTATGGGCATATCGCAGGACAGCGACGCGATAGCGGTAGTCGTGTCGGAGGAGACGGGACGCATATCCGTAGCGCTGCGCGGACAGTTCCATTTGCGCCTCTCCGCAGAGCAGCTTGAGAGCATTCTCACACGTGAGCTTGACCTCTGATTCTGGATTGCTGTCCGTGTCGTGTCATGAGGCAGGATGAGAGGTGTCGTTGTTGTAATCCGTAAGAAATATGTAATACAAAATTTCAAATTGTCATATACATATAGCAAAATTCTTATAGATTCGTATGTAGTAATTAAAAAAACATTAAAATCACCCCAGTCACATACTTTTTTGCCATAATGTTTTGCGTTGTCAATAAAAATCATTATATTTGTAGCGTCTCAAGTATTTATAATTTAGTATCATGGTAGATTTAAAGAAATTCACGGCAATCCTTTCTTTCCTCGACAATTACATGACGTCGAAAGGAAAGAAGGAGATTAATGACATGGAAGCCAACCGTGAGTTGGAACATGCCGGTTTGTTAAATGATTCCCAGACCGAGCCAGGTCTGCCTTTGAGGAACTTGCTTATGAGCATGAGGGATACTAACCATTTGCCGCAGAATGTCAAGCAGGTGTATGGCGCCTGGACAATCAAGTTGTCTACGACAATGGCAAAAATACCGCTTGTAAATCAGTTCCAATATTGTTGATTCCTATACTGAGAGGTATGGTTCCAATGCGCCCCAATGTAAATTGGAGCGCATTGGATTTTTTGTTAACATAAAGAAATAAGGTACCATTGTGTGGTTAATTTAAGTTAAGGCTTTTCAACATTGATACAAGTTATACGTCTTATAAATAAATTTGCAGCAAATAATCAATTAAACGTAAATAGTTATAGTATGAAGAAAAATGTATTGGCCCTCTCGCTTATCGCGGGATGCCTGCTGGTAAGCAGTTGTGTTAGTAAGAAAGATTTGGAGAATTGCCAGCTTGAGAACCAGGAATTGACAAATAAATATCAGGACACACAAGACAAGCTGTCTGATGCCAACACCCAGCTTGCCGCAAGCAAGGTGCGCGTACAGAGCCTCGAGGAGCAGCTTGAGCAGACCAAGAGCACGCTGTCTTCACTGCAGAGCTCGCTCGACAAGAGTCTCACGGCAAGTAACCAGACAACGGTGAACATATCAAAACTTGTAGACCAGATTAATGAGTCAAACCAATATATACGCCATCTGGTAGAAGTGAAGAGCAAGAGCGATTCGCTTAACATGATTCTGACAAACAACCTCACGCGTTCACTCAGCAAGGAAGAGTTGAAGGAGGTTGACGTACAGGTGCTCAAGGGCGTTGTGTACATCTCGTTGGCTGACAACATGCTTTATAAGAGCGGAAGCTACGAAATCAATGACCGTGCAGCCGAGACGCTCAGCAAGATTGCGAAAATCATCAAGGACTACAAGGATTACGACGTGCTGATTGAGGGTAATACCGACAATGTGCCCGTAAATACCTCTTCGGCCGCAATGAAGAATATCCGCAACAACTGGGATTTGTCTTGTCTCCGTGCG
The DNA here is from genome assembly GCF_016899855.1 of Marseilla massiliensis. Taxonomy (GTDB): domain Bacteria; phylum Bacteroidota; class Bacteroidia; order Bacteroidales; family Bacteroidaceae; genus Prevotella. The sequence continues at coordinate 667 of NZ_JACJJG010000057.1, read as the reverse complement.
TCAAGCGTGGTACAGGCTCTCATCAATCAGTATGGAGTTGATCCGAAGCGTCTCACCGCCGGTGGCCGTGGCGAGTTCAATCCCGTTACAAACAACGACACCGAAGTTGGCAAGCAGCGCAACCGTCGTACGCAAATCATCATTACTCCAAAGCTTGACCAGTTCATGGACCTGATCGACAAGGCTCCTGACAGTGCTGATGCAGCTGAATAATTGAAGTGATTATTTTAATTTATAGTCAAATGGGCATTTGCTTTTTATGGCAAATGCCCATTTTCTTTGAATTTCATTACGTCTTGTTTTGCCCTATAATATAATAATGTGAAAAGCCTCTTTTGTGGCGTTTTGTTTGTAAACGTATGTTAAAATCACGTGATATTTAAAACTTTTTTCTGAAAAGGTTTGGTAGTTTGTCCGGAAGTGTGTACTTTTGCATCCGCTTTTCAGGGGTTGCCCCTGAGAAAGTAAAAAGTTCTTTGAAATGATGACACAGGCGAGGAGCAGCGGCCGCCGGATATGAAGAAGGCGGTTGTCATGCCGAGAGTAAGAAGCCGGGCGTTGGCCCGGCGGCGTATCGAAGGTAAAAAAGAAAAAAAGAGATATACAATGTAGAGTTTGATCCTGGCTCAGGATGAACGCTAGCTACAGGCTTAACACATGCAAGTCG
>NZ_JACJJG010000056.1 GCF_016899855.1 Marseilla massiliensis | reverse complement strand
ATCTTGCCTGCTCCTAAAACTAAAATTCGCATGATATTTTTATGAATTTATAGAATTTAAAGAAGTTATAGAAGTTAAAGCCGAATGCCGTATTGCTTAACCTTGAAAAGGTAACGGCTATAACTTCTTCTAACTTCTATAACTTCTTTAAATTCTATAAATTCATAAAAATATCATGCGAATTTTAGTTTTAGGAGCAGGCAAGATGGGCAGCTTTTTCCTCGACCTGCTCAGCTTCGAGCACGAGACGGCTGTGTACGAGAAGAATTCCGAGAGGTTGAGGTTTACTTTCAACACCCTGCGTTTCACGTCGTTGGAAGAGATTGAGGACTTCAAACCCGAGCTGGTTATCAACGCCGTAACCGTAAAATACACGATACCGGCGTTCAGGGAGGTAATGCCCCACCTGCCCGAAGACTGCATTATAAGCGACATTGCGTCGGTAAAGACCGGCCTGAAGGAGTTTTACACCGAGTGCGGACACCGCTACGTGTCCACTCACCCGATGTTCGGCCCCACCTTTGCGAACCTCAACCAGCTGAGCCAGGAGAACGCCATCGTGATAAGCGAGGGCGACTACATGGGCAGAATCTTCTTCAAGGACCTTTACCAAAGACTCGGACTGAGCATATACGAGTACACTTTCGAGGAGCACGACAAGACAGTAGCCTACTCGTTGAGCATTCCTTTCGTCAGCACGTTCGTCTTCGCAGCGGTCATGAAACACCAGGACGCACCTGGAACTACGTTCAAACGCCACATGAACATAGCCCGCGGAGTGCTCAGCGAAGATGATTACCTGTTGCAGGAGGTTCTCTTCAACCCCCACACTTCGGAACAAGTAGAGCACATCAGGACAGAGCTTAAAGACCTGCTCGGCATAATCGAGCGCAAGGACGAGGAAGGAATGAAGGCCTATCTTGAGAAAATCAGGGCGAACGTGAAGGCAAATTCATAATTAATAATGAATGTTCGCAAAGCTCACATTCATCAGTAGTTAAAGGAGTTAAAGTAGTTATCGCTCCCTGCGGTCGCTAAGGAGTTAAAGACATTTGCCTTGTCAATTAATGCGTATCTGACGACTGCAAGACAATAACGGACATTCATTTAATTAATACACCACAAGTCAAAATCATCCGCAAACCAATTTTTCATTTTTAATTATTCATTTTTCATTTAACAAATGTTCTTTTCGCTTCTCCTTACCTCGCTCCTCACGCTCGTGGAGCTGAACTGCGAGAACCTGTTTGACTACCGACACGACAGTCTGAAGCAGGACTTCGAGTTCACGCCCGACGGCGACCGCCGCTGGACACGCACTAAATATTGGACAAAACTGAACAATACGGCGAAGAGCATCATATCGTGCGGCGACGCCGACGGCGACTGGCAGGTGCCTGACTTGGTGGCACTGTGCGAGGTGGAGAACGACTCTGTAATGCACGACCTTACGAAACGGTCGTTGCTGAGGAACGCCAACTACGAATACATCATGACCGACTCGCCCGACGAGCGCGGCATAGACGTAGCCTTACTCTACCATCCCGGCTCGTTCGCCCCGGTAAACCATCATGCGCTACGCATAAAACCAGCCGACGGAATGCGCCCGACGCGCGACATCCTGTATGTCTCCGGGCGCATAATCACTGGCGATACACTCCACATATTCGTGGTACATGCCCCAAGCCGTTACGGCGGAGAGCGGCACACAAGACCGCACCGCAAGCTCGTGGCCGACCGCCTTTGCTCGGCCATCGACTCCTTGCGTTCAGTTTGCCAAGAGCCGAAAATAATCATTGCGGGCGACTTCAACGACTACGCTGACAGTCCGGCAATCATGCAAATATGCTCGAAAGGCATGACCAACATATCCGCCAAAGCTACGGGCGGCAACGGAGCCGAGGGCACTTATAAATATAAAGGTCGTTGGAAAAGCCTCGACCAGATAATGATAAGCGCCGCAATGGAGGATAAACTGGAGTCGTGCAGGGTTAACGATGCCCCGTTCATGCTCGAAAATGACGACAAGTACGGCGGCATGCAGCCCCTGCGCACCTACCGCGCGTGGCGATACCGCAAGGGGTACAGCGACCATCTGCCTCTTGTGGCAAGGTTCAGACTACGGTGATATACGTGTTTCGTCTATGTGAAAAATGGCGAAAAACATGTTACATCTTACCGTCTTTTACTTAAAAGACGTATCTTTGCATAAATAAATTCAGGCAAGACACAAACATTTATGCAAATTATGAATAAGCTTATACTATCTGCAATGACTCTTTTCGGCAGTTGCCTATGCAGCTGCGGACAACAAGACTTCAAGACAGTTGACGCCGACGAGTTCGAGAAAGCCGTCTCGACGGACACCGTTCAGCTGGTGGACGTGCGCACGGCGGATGAGTTCAATGAGGGTCATATCGCCTCTCCGAACATCAAGAACATCGACGTAAAACAGGCAGACTTCATCCAGCGTGCTGACAGTGAACTTGACAAAGGCAAGACAGTTGCCGTATATTGCCGTAGCGGGAAGCGCAGCGCTGACGCCGCAGGACAACTGACTGATATAGGTTTTAAGGTAATCAACCTTGACGGAGGCATTCTCGAATGGCAAAAACGGGGCAAAGCCACTGCCCGATAAGCCATCAGTCAAAAAGCACTTTGAGACATACTGACGGACAGGATACGATATACCGTTTTCCAATATGCCGTCTTTCGCATTCCAAAAAGCCATCTTTTACCACCACAAAGGCCGTCTTTTACAAGCCCAAACACGGTCTTTTATAAAGCAATGAATATCAATATGTTACACTAACGAATAAAAACGACTATGGAAAGAAACTTACACAAAAGAATAATTGCGCTCAACACGCTGGTTATCTTGGCGTTACAGATGTTTGCGCAAGGATTGGAGTACTACAAAAACGCTGACGGAAAGAAAGAGCGTGAATTGAAAACAGCACTCGCGCAAATCATAAACAATCACACGCAATTAACCTACAACGGCCTATGGCAGGCATATTATACCACCGATGTCAAAGATGGTAAAATATGGGATATGTACTCAAACACTACCAGCTATACACCGGGTACAGACCAGGTGGGACAAAACGGAAATCAAGGAAGTAAGGAAGGAGACGGATATAACCGTGAACACTCTATGCCGAAAAGCTGGTTTAACGATGAATATCCTATGTATACCGACCTTGTACACGTAATCCCGACCGACGGATGGGTGAACAGCGGTCGTGGAAACAACCCTTTCGGAGAGACCTCCAATCCCAGCAACCAGTCAAGTGGCGGATTCAGTAAATGGGGGCCGTCGTCTATCAGCGGCTACACAGGTACCGTGTTCGAGCCAAACGACGAATACAAGGGTGACTTTGCACGCATTTACTTCTACATGGTAACGTGTTATGAAGATAAGGTTTCCACTTGGAAGAGTGACATGTTGGCAAATAATGCATATCCGGCATTCACTGAATGGGCACAAGACATGCTACTTCGCTGGGCAAATGAAGACCCTGTAAGCCAAAAAGAGATTGACCGCAACGAAGCCGTATATAAATTACAGGGCAACCGAAACCCGTATGTAGACTATCCAGGGCTGGAACAATACGTGTGGGGAGAATACACCGACAAAACTTTCAGCTATGCAAACTACGAAAAGCCGGATATTCCGACAGATCCTGAAGATCCGCCCGTAGGAGACAACAGGACATTCACGAAAGTAACATCAGAAAATCAACTTAGCCCGGAATACACTTACCTTATAGTATATGAAAGCGGCGCTAAAGCTATCGGAGCCACCGAAAGAACATACAGAAGCTCAATAGATGTGACACTTTCAGGCAACACCGTAACCACCGATGTAAACGGAAACGGACAGCCACGTGCATTTATTCTCGGAGGAAGCAACGGAGCATACACGTTGTATGATAACGTAGAAGAAGTTTATCTCGCACTCAACAGCAGCGACAATGCCCTGCACGGAAACGCCACTGCCACAACCGACAACGAGAAATGGAACATAACAATTAGCGACAATACATCAATACAAAACAACGCTTACCCTGAAAGGTATATCAATTGCAACCCAAGCGCAAACCGCTTCGCATGCTATAGGACAAATAGCAACCAACAGCCCGTAGCCTTATATAGAAGTACTATGACAACAGGCATTGTGAATATCACGCCTGACAACAGTACAAAAGTTGACGTTTATACCATCACAGGTATGAAAATACGCTCACAAGTGGAACGCAACGACGCCATAAACGGTTTGAGTAAAGGTATTTATATCATAGGAAATAAAAAATATCTTGTCAAATAAGATACATACAAACAACTGTTTTTACAAAGAAAACGGCCATCACCTTAATTGGTGATGGCCGTTTAATCTTCAACAAAATCATGATTTTCTGCCGCTATTATCACGACATTAATACTATGATAGAGTTTCTTTTCTATTCACATCCCTGTCTATCACTGTGCCGTTTGCCTGGTGGGTGGCCAGCACGAGAACCTCGGCTATCTGCACATGTTCGGGTGCATTGGCGGCATAAAGAGTGACGTCGGCAATGTCGTCGCCCGTCAAAGGCTGTATTCCTTTATACACATTGTCGGCACGTTCGTTGTCGCCATGGAAACGAACTACGCTGAAATTGGTCTCTACCAATCCTGGCTTGACGTTCGTGACACGCACTGCCGTGTGCGCAACGTCAATGCGCAAGCCGTCAGTAATGGCCTTCACGGCAGCTTTAGTTGCACAATAAACATTGCCTCCGGCGTATGCCGCATCACCGGCTACCGACCCTATGTTGATTACATGTCCCCTATTACGCTCCACCATACGCGGAACGATAAGGCGAGTCATCGTAAGCAACCCCTTGATATTGGTGTCAATCATAGTCTCCCAATCATCCATGTCGCCCTCGTACTCCTTCTCAAGACCGAGCGCAAGGCCTGCGTTGTTAATCAACACGTCGATAACCGCCCACTTGCCCTGCAACGACTCTACGGCCGATGTTGCCGCCTTGCGGTCGCGCACGTCAAACACTAACGGCAAAACATCCGCACCGCGCAGCCTTGCCTGCTCCTCCACAGCTTTCAGCTTCTCAACATTACGCCCCGTAAGGATAAGGTCGTAGCCCCCTTCGGCAAACTTTCTGGCGCAGGCTTCGCCTATTCCGCTCGTCGCGCCGGTAATCAATGCTATTTTTCTTTCCATGTTTTTGGGTTTTATGAAAATGTTGTTAGAGCTAAATAAATAAGGGAATTAAAAGGAATTGAAGACAATAGCTTAATCTGTTTCTATGGCCGTACATAATGAAAGCATTTGCCCTTAACCCCCTTTTAACTCCCTTAACTTCTTTAACCCTCTACCTATTTTATATCAAAAAGTATCTGCAATATCCGCTCCGCGGTGCGTCCGTCCCAACGGTCGGGCAATGAGCATTGCTTCCACCGCCCCATAACCATGTCACTTACGGCGTCGGCCAGCTTTCCTGCATCTTCGCCAACAAGCACGTTTGAGCCGCATTTCACGGTTTCAATATGCTCGGTATAACTGTTTAGGGTAATACACGGCACGCCATTGAATGTCGCCTCCTCGGCAACATTGCCCGAGTCAGTCACTATTCCTTTAGCATTGGCCGTCAGATATCCGAATTCAAGATATGAAAGAGGCTTGACGATGATAAAATTATCGAAGTCCTTTACAAGCGGTAACACCACTTCCTCCGCCCCGTTACGCAAAGGAGCTATTATCTTTACATCTCCTGCCGCACGGCATAATGACGTAAGCATACGCCCAAGATTGTCGCGGTCAGCCAACAATGCCTTACGGTTAAGCGTGAAAACGATGTAATCGTGTTCTTTCAACTGCAAAGTATCAAACAACGACGGACGTACAAGCCGTGAGCGGTTGAAACGCAGCGTATCCATCAAAATGTTGCCAACCATGTACACATTGGCCAACTCCGCCCCTTCACGAGTGGCCGTGCTTGTGCTTCCAATGCCTGCCGTGAAAAGCAAGTCGGAAAGCCCGTCTATGACAAGACGGTTGATTTCTTTCGGCATATTGATGTCGAAAGACCTCGTGCCGGCAACAAGATGCGCCAGCGTCAACCCATGTTTCTTAGCCACAATGGCAACAGCCATCGTCGAAGCAAGGTCATCAACAACGATAACAACATCTATCCGGTTTGCGTCGAGATACTTCTCAAACTCCGACATTACCCTACCAGTAAGCTCATTGAGGTTTACACAGTCTACACCAAGACAAACATCAGGGTGCGGAATGCCCAAATCCTCGAACAAAGACGACTCTAACGTCGGGTCGTTTTCTGCACCGGTATATACCAAATGGTAATCAACGGCGCGTCCTTCAGCCTTAGCCTTAATGATAATACGCACAAGAGGAGCCACCTTAATGAAATTAGGGCGCGCTCCCGCAACAATACAAATATTCAACATTACAATATATTTTTGGTTTACGAGCAGACAAGCAACGAGTAGACAAGGTGATCTGCTTTTATTATTTGTTACCTACAAATCATACCTTGCTTACTCGTTTATTTAGCCAAATCCACTTGTCAGCTTGTTGACTTGTCACTTGTCCGCTTAAAGTCATTCACCTTTAAACAGCTCCTTTATACCGCCAATACTGCCCATAAGATTCGTGGCTTCGTATGGCAGGTAAACAGTCTTGGTCTTGTCACCCGTAGCTAGTTCCTCAAGCATTTGTATATACTTCTGGGCCAAGAGGTAATTCGCCGGATTGGTACTCTTGCCCACAGCCTCTGTTATCTTCTCAATAGCTATCGCTTCGGCCTCAGCCTTACGTATACGGGCCTGCGCCTCACCCTCCGCATTCAGTATAGCCATCTGCTTATCAGCCTCAGCCTTGTTTATTATTGCTGTTTTCTCGCCTTCCGACTTAAGTATGGCAGCGGCTTTCTCACCTTCACTTGTGAGTATGGTGGCACGCTTGTTACGCTCGGCCTGCATCTGTTTCTCCATTGCCTGAAGCACACTTTCGGGCGGGGTTATGTCCTGAAGCTCAACACGGTTTACCTTAATACCCCACTTGTTAGTAGCATCATCTAACACGGCGCGCAATTTCGTATTAATAGTATCACGCGAAGTCAATGTCTGGTCAAGCTCAAGTTCTCCAATGATGTTACGCAGCGTTGTCTGCGTCAGTTTCTCTATGGCATTCGGGAGGTTACTGATTTCATACACAGCCTTGAACGGATCGACTATCTGAAAGTACAACAGGGCGTTTATCTGGGTCTGAACGTTATCCTTGGTGATAACATTCTGCTTGTCAAAGTCATATACCTGCTCGCGTAAGTCGATTGAGTCTGTATATACATAGCGGCCACGCCGTATTGCAACAATCTCTTTTGCACGGTCGATAAACGGAATTATGATGTTTATTCCCGGCTTCAATGTCGCATAATACTTACCAAGACGCTCGATAATTTTCGTCTCAGACTGTGGTATTATGACAAGACTTTTCTTCAATAACACGATTGCACAAATTACAAGCGCAATCAAAACGTAAACGATGATGTTCATATTTTATACGGTTTTAAGGTTTTACGGTTATGTGGTTTTGAGGTTTTACGATTTTAAGGTTATAAGGCTCGGTTGTGAGACTTTATGTTTTTTACTTGAGAAAGCGTTTCCCATCACTACCGTATCACCACATAACCGTACAATCGCATAACCTAAAAATTCATGCCTTTTCCACTGTTATTATTATACTTTCACGGCCTACCACGCGCACGTTCTGCCCCATAGGTACATACGTTCCATCTGAAGACACTGCTTTCCAATCGTCACCGTCAATGGCTACACGGCCATAACCGCCCTGCTCTATAGCCTCACTGACACGTCCGATGCGTCCAATCAACGCGTCTGCGTTACTCAACCGTTCCTTCTTTCGCCCATGCAGGCGCCTTACAAGTGATGGTCTTACAAACAAAAGCGACAATACCGAAGCGACGACGAACACGGCCAACTGACCGTAAAAGCCGAGACCGAAAGCAGACAACACAGCTGTAACCAATGCTCCGATTGAAAAACAAAGGATGAAAAGGTCACCTGACGTAAGCTCTAAAATAAGGCAAACAACAGTAACAAGCACCCAAAGTTGCCACAAATTGGCCGCAAAATAATCTATCATGGCTTTTCCGTTTTATTTATTTGCGAAGATAACGATTTTTATCCGTAAACACAAGAAATAACGGAAATATTTTTTTGAAGGTGAGAGGGTGAAAAAGTGAGAAGGTGAGAAACTTGTAGAAGTACTTTGTCACAAATCTTCATTTTCTCACCTTCTCACTTTTTCACCCTTTCGCCTTCTCACGTTCTGTCAAGGATTTCCTTCTCGCGAAGCAAGTCCTCAACACCTTTACCTGGCGAGGTAAATATCATGCTTCTCACAACGTCTCCCTTTTTGCAGGTATAGTCGTAATAAGCCTTCAGGTCACCGTCCAGCTTTCCGTTGTCTATCAGCCTTGCCTCAAGTCCCGAAAAATCTTCAAACGGAATTTCATCGCCTTCGCGTACAAGGATGATACGCCGCGCCACGGGATTACAATTATAATCATGGCTAAGGCATATACCTTTTATATAATGCGGAAAACTCATCACCGGCAACCGCAGACACACGGTCTTTAAGGCAAACTGCATGTTCCTTCGCTCATTGAACAACATGTATCCTGCCTGGAATGGAGAGAACAATCCGATACCTTCAATACTTTTCCCGTCAATTGTACGACAATATACATGCTGCGCCGAGTCATCCTCTGCCGCCGACGTTATCATGTACGGTTCAGCCTTCATGCATCCTGAATGGAACGAAAAGCTGTAACCTGTATAAAGCCCCGCGTAAACTCTCGACTCACAAAGATACCTGCCGGCCGCCGCACCTATATCACCGAGCAACGTGCCCTCACCGTCACGAGGCCTCGCTATCGACGAAGACAACCCGCACACATATGCATACAAATCATCGACACATCCCTCCAGCCTGCGTCTTGACACGTTGGTAACCTTCTTAAGGGCGTCGTCAAGGGCATTGTCGGGCGCAATGCCCTCGGCCAGCATAGCCGTATAATCCGGAAGTACAGACGAATATATGGAAGAAAGCACGCTCGACGGTATGTCGGCCGACGTTGCGATGTCTTTCATCTTGACGCCTTCCGCCCGAAGCTTCTTCAACTGTTCGTAGAGCTTTTCCAGTTTATCCATATCCAGCCCATGTTTTTTTCGATGCACAAATATACGGATTTAACAGCAAATACGAAACAGGAAGAAGAGGTTTTTCAATCCTTTTTATCAAAAAATGTATTGTATTCGTGCCTGCGCAAGGAAGAAATCCTTATCATAGAAGCTGTTACAATGGTCGCCTTTCCATACATAACTGCCGTTAAGTTTCAGTCCGAGATATTGATTGAGATACCAGTTTACGCCGAGTGAGACATCCTTCTCCTCTCCACCTAATATTCCGCTGTCACGGTCATTCATATCCGTATAGTTGAAACGGGCCACAAGTTCTACAGCCTTCGGCGACGACGGACGTCCCGGAATGCCGTACATGGCGTCATACTCGAAGCCTTCACCCTTTACAAGATAGCTTCCCTGCACGTATCCACCATGCGTCTTATAAGCCTTAAGGCCGTCGGTCCTGTTCATACGGTCGATAAAATACTCGCCCTGCAGCAACACTTTACGCGACGTGTAGAGAGCTTCAACCAGCCCTTTCACCTCGCTGCCCATGTTACTGACCTCTGCCTCGAGCAGAGAAGCGGGAAACATTGATGTCACCCCGGCGCTCGTCATCGTACCTACGGGCGCTTCCTTGTTTACATCCTTGGTTCGATAAGAGAATGCCGCGCCGACATGTATGAGCCGTCCGCTACGCTTATCATGGTTGCGCCATACCGCACGCGACGTGGAAACGAGCGAATTCTTCTTGTCGTCGCCTAATTTGTTGATGTCGTTGTTGGTATATACTCCCGTAGCGAGATACCAATGGTCTGAATGGAAATGATATGTTAGACCGAGCTTGCGGCTGTTGGTAAAGGCCAGGCATGACGCGGCAGACTGGTTGAAGCGCATGTCGGCGGTACTTATGAGCATATCCATGGAGAAGGGTTCGTAACCGTTACCGAACGACAATACGCCATGCTTGAAATGATAATTGAGCAGAAGGTCCTTTACGGCTACCTTGCCGCCGCCAAGACCGATGTCGGCCTTAAGTTCAAAGCGTCCGTACGTAGCCTTGAAACCTACACGGAAATCCTCAAGGCGGTAGTACCCCTGTACATCCTCCTTGCCGTATCCTGACGCCGTGGCGTCAAGCAGGGCACGTGAACGGAACTTCACTTTCAGTGTATCCGCGGCCGAGGCCTTGACGCCTAAAGCCAGCATAAATGCCATAACAACGTATCCTAATGTGCGCATAACCCTAAAACCTGATATTAGTCAATACCGGCAGCGCCTCTTCGGCTGTTGCCACCCATCCATAGTCGGCCATGCTGAATATTGGCGCGTTTCTGTCGGGGTTTACCGCTATAATTTTTTTCGCTCCCGTAATAGCCGCCGTATGCTGTATCTGCCCGCTGATTCCCACGGCAATGTACAAGTCGGGCGAGATTGTCTGCCCTGTCTGGCCTACCTGCCGTGAAGCATCGACAAGCCCGCACTCGACAGCCGCGCGTGAACCGGCCACCGCAGCGCCCACGCTTTCAGCCCAAGTGCTTATGGCGTCAACGGTTTCATGGCTCTTCACTCCGCGCCCTATGCCCACTACAATACGGCTGTCGGCCAGATTATTGCCGCAAACGGCCTTGACTGTCTCGCCAAGCAGGCTTATGCGTTCGTCCTGCCTCATTGTCGAAATGTCATGCCTTACCGTCTCTCCGCTCCTGCTGCCGTCACGCGCAGGCGCCTTCATCACGCCCGGATGTACCGAAGCCATCTGCGGACGGTGGTCAGGAGTTACGATTGTGGCCATCAGATTACCTCCGAAAGCAGGACGTATCTGGCGCAGCAGGCCCGTCTCCGTATCGATGTCAAGGTCTGTACAGTCGGCCGTAAGCCCCGTATGCAGCATTGAGGCGAGACGTGCCGACAAGCCACGGCCTTTTACCGTGGCGCCGACAAGCAGTATCGCTGGACGCAGGCTGCGCACAACATCGGCAACGGCCGTGGCGTGATTCTCCTCGATATACGACGAAAGGGCCTCTGACTCAAGCAGATGAACACGCCCGGCGCCATAGGCTATCAGTTCATCGGCCAACGGAGCCACGCCGTAACCTGCCAATATAGCCTCAACATGCTGGCCCGACTTGGCCGAAAGCTCCGCCGCCTTGCCGAGCAGCTCGAACGTTACGGGCGCTATTCCGCCGTGGGCAGTCTCGGCAAGAACGAATATTCCGCTTGCGTCGGCCGCCTCGTGCACGTCCTGTCCGTCGGCCATGCTCCACGCGCCAACGGGACATTCGCTTACACACGTGCCGCACAGACGGCATGCATATGGGTCAACCTCAGGCCAGTCGCCCATCGTTATCGCCCCGAAAGTACACCCTTCGGCACACACTCCGCAACCTGTGCAGAGGTCTTTATCCAATTGCAACGCAAAATTATATGTCTTGTCCATTTCTTTTATTTATCTTTTCAAATAAAAACTACAATATTTTTTATAAATGAATAACCGTTCCACATAGTGCCACCGGCATATTGTCCGGAAAGCACGAGCATAAAATTTATCACTTTTCAGCCACATTTCATTATGAAATATCACCCGTAACAGAATATACAGAACGAACTGTAATGCGTCAAAGCACTTTTGCTTACAATGTAAAAGGCGGCTTTTTAGGCTCCCAAAGACGGCCTTTAGCGACACTAAAGACGGTCTTCCGCACGCCTAAAGACGGCTCTTTGCATCACCGTAAAGCGCCCATGCATACACTGTCGGGCCGCGGCGCAACATCCGGCAGACACAGAACGATTATCACATAACGCTATTTTGCGGCACAGCAGGCCATCGCCTGCACGAAATCTTCGCAACTACCAATCCATCTCGTGTTCTTCTTATTGCGGATAACCGAGGTGGAAACGACCTTCGTAGGCGATGCTTTCAGGCCAACATCAGCGGGCGACAAGTCTATATCGGCCTCGCTCCAGCGTGTTATCTCCTGGCGTTGCGCACGCCGCCAGCCGGCAAGCGTAGGCGGAGCCACAGTAAATTCCTTGCTTGCCATGAGCGCGCACGGTGTCGACACACGCAAACGCTGCACGGTTTCGCCGTTTTCCCTGGTTACGGTTATGCTATCCTTGTCGACACTGTCTATCTCCACGATATGTGTCAGCTGAGGTATTCCAAGCTGGGCGGCTACCTCCGGACCAACCTGCGCCGTATCGCCGTCAACGGCCATGCGTCCAAAGAACAGCATGTCGAAACCTATCTTGCGGGCAACAGCGGCCAAAGCCATACTTGTACACAACGTATCGCTGCCGGCAAAAGCAGGAGACGAAAGCAGCACGGCACGGTCGGCGCCCAGTTGCAGCGCCTCACGCAATACGTCTACGGCCTTATCAGGGCCCATACTTACGGCAACCACCTCTGCGCCGGTATCCCGCTTCATGTCGAGTGCTGCCTGCAGGGCGCACAAGTCATCAGGATTGGTACGGCTCATGGCCGAAGCCCGCTTCAGAGTCTTCGTCACCGGATCAATGTCTACCTTGGTAGACTGCGGTACTTGCTTAAGAAATACTATATATCTATCCATTTTTTACCTTTTTACTTTTTCACCCTTTTACCTTTTAACATTATCCTCCTTTTTTGTTCGAGCGTGCGTCGGCGCAACGTTTCTGGAACTCCGGGGCAAACGGGTCTACCTCCCCGAAGCGCATCGGGTCGAACAGCGCCGCATCAACAAAAGTCTCCTCGCCCGTGATAAGCTCCGCAGCAAGGCGTCCCATGCCGCCGCCGCAAGCCACTCCGCCGCCGCAACAGCCCGTAACGGTGTACAGTCCGACGTATTGGGGCAGCGCACCGATTACGAATTTGGCGTCGGGCACATAGCATGAAGGCCCCGACATGTAGTGCGCAATGGGCAGAGTGTCGATGTCTTTAAGATATGCCTTGAGCAACGGAGCACACTCGTCGAGCACAGTCCACTTGGCAGCCTGGTTGAAATCGAAATCCTCCAGCTTGTCGGTTAGTGTAGAAGGGTCGAACGCCTGGCACTGGCTCTCACGCAGTCCGATTATCAGCGCGCCAACGTCAGAACGCGTGAAGGCTCGCGCATCGGGTATTACCGTGAAAGGATGGTTCACCGGAAAGCGCTCTGCATCCGTCGAAGTAATCCAGAAATGGCTCCTTACCGGCGTGAAAGGCAAGCCAATATGCAACGGCCTCATCAGCAGGTTAGCCCACGCTCCGGCGGCGTTGACTACGACGGCTGAGCTTATCTCTATACCGTCTTGCAGCCTTACGCCCGTTATACGGTCGCCTTCGGCGGTTATTCCTGCAACCTTACAGTTAGGTTTCAGCATCACTCCGAGCTGCGAGGCAGCATGAGCATATCCCTGACAAAGCGAGGCTGAATCAATAAAAGCGTCAGTCGGCATGTATGAAGCCGCACCTACTGCATCAGCCTCAATCCACGGCAGCAACTCCTTCAGCCGCTTATGGTCAATACGCTCGTTAGGAATACCGAAGCGTGTGGCAGCCGCCTCAAGTTCTTCAAGCCCTTTGAGAGACGCATCTGACGACGCCGTGGTTATGCTTCCGCACATTTGCAGGCCGAGTTCTTCGCCCGTCATGGCCTCTATCTCCTCTATGCAGTCATACGTTTCCTGCACTATCTCCATCAGTCCGGGCTTTGTCCTCGCCCTTGTCAATAGGCAGGCGGCGCGCGACGAGGCCTGCGACGCTATGTCATTACCGTCGAGCAGGAGTATCGAACCTGCCTTACGCTTTGCCAGCTGGTATGCCGTAGCACAACCTAACAGGCCTCCTCCCACTATAACTATATCGTAACTTAACTTTTCCATCTTGCAGAAATCAGATTGTATTATATTGAAGATTCATGAAAACGTTTGCTTCCTCCTGTTTCTGCCGGTCGCGCCGGCCATGCATGTAACGCTTGTAAATCAGCACGGCTGCCACAGAGAAAAGGACGGTGCATGCCGCTCCGACAAAACATGCCATGTGATTGAACAAGGCAAACCAATCCGTCTTTATGTCAAGCGACTCCTTGGTAAACAGCAATGTCACGGTGCCGATATAACCGATAAAGTCAATCAGGGCGATAAAGAAACCTACATTACCCTTTATTCTGAAGCATGCAATGAAACGGTCAAAGAAGATTGTCTGGAACGTAAGATAAGCGATATACAGCGAAAGGCTTATGATAAACAACCATGTTACCGGCTGGAGGTCAAGCGTTGCATAGTTGAACGATACGTAAGTAAGCGTCAGACATCCTGCAAGAACAAGTGCCATGAGGCCCATTATGGCCTTGATGTTGCTGCGGAAGAAAATGAACAGGGCGAAGATTCCGAGTATCACAAGGGTCACGACAGTATCAACGCGGGCGAACATCCATGACGACTGGCCGCTCATATCAAGTATGTTGACAAGGAAGTCTTCCTTGATGTCGCGCAATACAAGCAGCATGAAGTTGCCGATAAAAAGCAGTGTGAGTATCGGGGCATACTTTATGAACAACGCCTTACGCCCCTTTCCGTCAAGGGTTACACGCTCGTTGCGCAGCGCGATGTCCTCGGCTGTCGGCCGTGGCAGGCGTTTCAACATATAACCCATGAACACCAGCACGGGCAACGCACATCCGCCAATGACAGCAGGCATCCAGAATTGGTCTATATGGAGGTCGTTCATGGCAAAAAGGCCGAAACTCTTGGCAAAGCCCGAGCTGAAAACCATGCTCACTCCGAGCAGACTTGCAAGGATGTCAGTAACCTTGCGCCCCTCGATAAAGCTGAAAATCACTCCCCACATACATCCAAGCGACAAACCGTTGACGAACATCGCAATGACGTTGTAAGGCATCGGAAGCATGCCGAAACCAACCAAAGCTACCTCGGCAAGCACTGCCGAAGCAACGAAAAAGCGAAAACGGTTCTCACGCTTCAACTCTGAAATAATCTTGATACCGAAGAACTTTGATATGACATATCCTAAAATCTGGATTGTCGTGACAGCTACTTTGTAGTCTGAACCGAAGAACTCAAGTCCTTCAAAAGCCGCAGCGGTGTAAGGTTTGCGCAATGCGTAAACCAACGAATAGGAAAGCAGCGCAGCGCCGCCTGCCCAAAGGATGAGCAGCAGGTCGGAAACGTGCTTGGTCTTGTTAATTTGTTTCATGTCGATAATTCATTTTTTTGATTTCGACTGCAAAATTATCGCCTTACAATTGCTCAAAAAATGAATTTTCCATGTATTATTCCGACACAAAAACCAGCAAAAAATTAATTAATGTTTATGTTGCAAGCTTGAAATATCTACGCAACAACAAAAACACATTTGTAACACTTTAAACACCCCGGAAACAATATATGGCCGACTTCACAGCCGGCCATACATTAGTTATACAAAAACATTATGAATTTTATTTAGCGAACAAGATTCTTAAAAAAGTTTATCATCATTCATGAATTACATATCCACTCACTGGGCCTGTTTGCACTCACGGCATTTACGCTCACAGTACCTCTCGCATTGTGCGCAGATGTCATATCCGAGCATTGCGCCGAGAATGAAGTCCTCTTCAGGCGAAAGCATGTTGAGAGGACGGGTCAACATCAGGCGTACGGCGTCAAGACACTCGGGCCTACCGAAAAAAAGGTTCATGCGGTCATTGCCAACCGGCGTTATGATGTAGCTGATGTTCTGGCGCCTGAGACGCCCTACGGCATATTCCTCATACTTCTTGTTGAACGTGAACAGCACCATACGGCGCACTCCTTTCTTGTATTCGTATATGTGGTTCATCAGCACCTTCATGTCCGGCGGCAATATCTCGGTCTGCATACGCTAATGTTTTTACGTGGTTAATATTAACATGTAATGCGGAATATGTCCCGCAAGGTTGCGGGGTCATGGGGCGGCAGGCTTCCTGGCCGCCCCCAATCGCCCAAGTGTTAACCTTTAATTAAAGAAAGCTTTTTATTTCCTCAACCCAAGCGTCAATACGCCCGTCGGTCTTGTCGTCCTCGTTCACGTCGTCAAGAGCAAGCCCTACGAACTTTCCGTCAATGACGGCCGCCGAATCGTCGTACGTATATCCGTCTGTAGAAACTTGCCCTACGAACTTTGCCCCGCTATCTTTCAGCCCGTCGTATATCTCTGCCATGGCCGCGCAGAACGTGTCTCCGTACGACTCACAGTCGCCACAACCGAAAAGGGCTATCGTCTTTCCCGAGAGGTCGGCTCCCTTGAGTTTCTCCAATCCGTCGTACCAGTCGTCCTGAAGCTCACCTGCTCCCCATGTGGAAGTACCCAACAGAAGGTTGCGGTAAGCGCCAACAGTATCGGCCGTGATGTTTGCCACGTCATAGACATCTGCCTGTCCCACACCCAATTTGCCTGCTATCTTCTCTGCGATGGCCTGGCATGTTCCCGTAGAGGAACCATAGATTATACACGTCTTATCCATATTTGTCTGTCTTTACGTTATTCATTGTTTTACGTTTGCAAAGATAGACCAAATCAACCTACGGCGCAATACCTAAAAATAGGGTTTCTGCAAATACCTAAAAATGATTATGCCGCATACGAAAAAAGCCGTACACCATTGCAGGTGTACGGCCTCTTGATATAAGATAAAATTTACTTTTCCAAACCACGGTTGGTGAACGTAGCGTTCAGCAACATAAGATACTTGCGGTACTGGTCGTTAGTAAGAACGTAACGCATGTACTTAAGGTCTTTCTCGATTGCCTTCTGGACCATGCCTTTGCGCTCGTCAGCATTTGCTGCGGCTGCGTTCATCATGTCTGCACAGAATGACTTGTGGATGTCCTGTACAGCCTCGGCCTGGTCGATTGACAGACCTAAGCAGTTGGCAAGCTTGTCGTAGTTTACAGACATGTTGTAAGCGCTTGCGTTCTCAGTACTGTTCAACTTCTCGTTCTCCGCAAATGTCATAGTCATGCTGAGCACGGCTACAACGGTTAAAAACAATCTTTTCATAATCCTTAAAATTTTCTTTTTACCTTGGGCGTCGATTTACTTCTCACGAATAATCTCTGCCCGTTATCCTTTTAATTATCTCTTTTTGTCTTTCGACGGTGCAAATATACGACCATTTTTGTTTTCCGCAAACAGAAATGTCAGACTGTTTGCGTTAACAGCTTACTTTTTTGACCTATATCAAATATACTATGACAAATTAGGGCTTTTTCCTCCGTCATGCTACAAATATGTTACGAGCATGCTACATACAACGACATATTGTCATGTTACACCCCCTATGACGGTCATTATATATAATTAATGTGCCGATAGATACCCATCGGCGCAACCTGTCATGCCTCTACGCCACGCCTGTGGCGTACTTCCCATCAGCGCTTCGCAACCGACTGTATATCAGACTGTCTTGTCCTGGCAAAAGTTGACACATTTATGAACAATAAAAAATGTGTAAAACAATGCGAAAGAATCCAACAAAGTACAGCGAGGAGTTCAAATTGAGCGTCCTTCGTGACTATTACTCGTCAGGCATGAGCAAGCGCAAGTGTGCAAAGAAGTATGGCCTGTGTAATCCGACGTTATTGTCGTCATGGCAGTCAAAATATGGTGAGAAAACCTTATCTTTGCCGTCGGAAGAAGAATACGACGACATGGCAAGACGCAGCAAGGAGGAATACAGGGATGAGAACGCGGCCCTGCGCAAGCGCGTGCGCGAGTTGGAGAAGGCGCTTGCGTACTCGCGTTTGGAGACGGAGGC
>NZ_JACJJG010000055.1 GCF_016899855.1 Marseilla massiliensis | reverse complement strand
AGCACCTCAAGATAAAGAAATTCTGGGGCACAACAGAGAACGCCGTCCGCATACAAATCAGTGTGGCTATTATCACATACTGTCTTGTGGCTATTGTTCCAACATGATATGAAGTTGAAACGCTCAACCTATGAAGTTTTGCAAATTCTCAGCATATCATTGACAGATAAAAACCACTTGCGTGACCTGTTCGACAAGACTAATTTCAATGATGTCAAAGATCTAAATAATCCCATTATTCCGGGGCTATTTGATTAATTGTTTAACTCGTCCCATTTTAACGGGACACTAATGTTGTCGAATAAAAGTATGAATAAAGTGTATGAAAGCCTATACTACTTTTTTTATAAATATGGTCATGATTATTCCGAATTTAAGACGAACCTAGTAAGGCGTATAAGTGTATGGAATCATATTCATACTGAGAGTAAAAAAGAAATGCTCAATACTGTATGGCAAGAAAATGTCTTTGTGAAAACACGCTATATGCTTCAACAACGTATAAAGAAAACGTTCTCTAAATTAAGCCAAGTACAACAAAACTCACTGTCTTTTGATATAGCTTGGAGAATTAGTAAATATATGGTGGATAAAGATAAAATAGAAGGATTGATAGCCACATATAATGATGTAAAAGTCTTAAAGGCTTTAAGAAATAAAGTTTTAAAGGCCAAAGCATTAGCAAGAGAAGACTTTGAAAATAAAACAGAATATGTCGAAACTGACAATGAGCCAATAATAAGCAGCATATTGTTAAGAATCAATAACGGAAAGTTTAAAAGCACGTCAAAAGTTATTAAATCTCAAAATATAATTAACCTGTTTTTGGATGAATATGAAGATGTTTTTTTAAGACATTTCCAAGATATTACAGACGATGACCTAAAGAAAAAAATTAAGGGGCTTAAAACACTAAAAAAACATTTGCTAGCATTAATAATTTGGCATACTGCTAAATCCATGGTTGACAATGGCATTATCACGGAAATCTCAACTTCAGGAAACAAGTATAATTTAAAAGACGAGAATGGGAAACCATACGAAGTCAGCAATGAAATGGCTGCAAAAATATTTGACATTGTATCTGTATTAGATTTTGACATGAAAATGCTTGATAAAGATATGCATGAATATCGCATACCTAATAAGCAAAAAGACAAAAAAGAATTTGTTAGAACCAGACTTAATCAAAATTCTAAAGTTATAAACTTAAACTATGAGGAATTGATTAATGAATATGATGGATTAATATATTAAGAGACAAAAACTTCACCTCAATTTCAATACTTCACTCCATCTTGTTGTCGGGTTGGGGCTTTTGAAGTCATGCCTTATCGCATTTGAGAAAACATCGGCTTTACCCTTCCCGCATTTTTTAGTATATTGCTGCGAACCAATCACAACAGTTTCCGAGCCATAAAACATGTTTATTCTATCCACGGCTTCGTCCATCAGCCTGAGTTTGTTGTATTTCTCCGGCTTGATGTCGAAAAGGTCTGCTTGTATAGGACTGTCCTGTATTATACCTGTTACGATGACACCCGCTTTCTTGTACCTATAGCGGGGCTTGTATATTTTTGCAAATACACCATTTACCGCTTGCATTATCGTCAAAGTAGAGTTTGAAGGCGTCCAGTTGCCTATGCTAACAATTGAAGAAACAGGTGGTGGCGTAATGGCCGTTATCCAACGTAAAACGATGGATGACATCATCGCAGAACATAATGATAAAGTAGGTAAAAATGTCGGAGACTTTGTGTAGCACCAAGGGCTATAGAACGAACATGGCAGAAATGCAAAAAGTTGCTGTCGTAAGGTATGATGGGAAAGGCAATGCGGGTGTTTGGGTGGTACTTGAGATGAAAGCCAATTAAGTAATGAGTTATAAATTACCATCCAAATATATTCTTGAATCTCACATTATAAGAAAGAAAAATAAAATAAAACAAGACAGCCCGTTTTATTGGGGTCGTCCTACTTTTTAGTAAGGATTAAATTGAATCTACTTCTCGTCCATCTTCATACCAATAGATATTCATTGTTTAGTTTGTCATCTATTGGCAGTTGCTGAGTCTGAAGCCATATAAAAAAGTAAAGATTTGGAATTATCCAATCACATATGTGTTGTCATCTTCAATATTATTAAAGCATTAGATCTTGAAAAACATAGAAATGAGAAAGACTACATTCCACAAACAGCACCAAACTCCGAAAAACACTTACATTAAAAGATTACTAAAAACTGCAAATGATGAAAAAAACAGAGAAAAATACACATTCAACCTATCATCAATATTGGATTGATTTGCCAATAACTTTACTGTAATTTTCTTTTTGTCACAATTTATTTGTACTTTTGTGGAATAAACAAAGAAAAAATTTAGGAGACAGAAATATTATTCGATTTCAGCCAGTCTGTTATCCTATAATGAGTATATCTGTAACGCCCTTAACAAATTTGGCAATCATGGACAAAATTGAAATAAAAGGATATAAGTCTTTTAAGGATTTGACACTTTACCTTAACCCAATCAACATTTTGATTGGGTCAAACGGTTCTGGCAAAAGCAATTTCCTGTCTTTTTTCGAGTTCTTGAATAGGATGTATGAACAGAAACTCACCGAATATGTAGCCATAAGTGGCGGCGTTGACAAGTTTTTCTTTCAGGGAAGCAAAGTCACCGATACAATTTATGCAAATATAAAATTCCAAGAAAATTCTTACCTTATTGAATTGAAAGAAGGCGATGGTAAGTTTGTGCTTTCGAAAGAATGCATTGGATACAACGATGATTATTATGAAATAGGCCATTTCAACAACGAGTCAAATATAAAATCTTACAACGGCCTCCAAAGAGGTGATTATATTAAGAGGTATCTTTCAGAAATAAAGAAATATCATTTCCATGATACAGGTAAAAGTTCGCCTTTTACCAAGGAAAGCAACATAACCAACGATGTTTACTATCTTTACGAAAAGGGTGAAAACATTGCTGCGTTTCTTTATGGCATACAGCAGAATGCTCCCATCGTGTATAAGCGTATAGTCAAAACCATTCAAAGCGTAGCACCATATTTCAGCGATTTTTATTTCAACGTAAGTACTTCCGATACGGTCAGACTACTATGGACTGACAAATACAGCTCAACTGTTTACGGCCCGACCGACCTATCAGACGGCACAATAAGGTTTATCGCCTTGGCCACATTGTTTTTGCAACCCAACCTGCCTAAAGTCATAATCATAGACGAACCTGAGTTGGGGTTGCATCCTTTTGCAATCCAGAAATTGTCCGGTATGATAAAATCAGCGGCGGCAAAAGGCACTCAAATCATCATTGCCACACAAAGTGCCGACCTCATAAGCAATTTTAATGCCGAGGATATTATCACGGTAAACCAAATTAACGGCGTTTCCGTTATGAAAAGACTGGAGCAAGATAGCCTAAATGCCTGGTTGGAAGAATACACCCTTGGTGATTTGTGGAAACAAAATATACTGAAAGGAGGGCAGCCATTATGAAAAGAATGATAATCATATGTGAAGGCCCTACAGAACAAGAATTTTGCAAGGATGTTCTGACTAATTATTTCATGACCAAAAACATCTCCATCGAGTGCCCCACAATCAAACATTCAAATGGAGGCATCGTATCTTGGAATACATTGAAAAAGCAAATTATAATGCACCTGAACGAGGGCGATTGTTTCGTTACATTGTTAATTGATTACTACCGAATCAAGGATTCATACAATTTCCCTGGCTGGATTGATAGCAAAAATATTACAAATATTTATGACAGGATGCATTTCTTGTTCGACAAGATGTCACTTGATTTAGACGAAGAACTACGTCCAAGGTTCATTCCATACATCCAATTACATGAATTTGAAGCCTTGCTGTTCAGTGACATATCTGTTTTCAACAGGAACTTCACTTCCGACGAACTTGATTTTCATTCATTAGAACAAGCGATAAAATGTGTCGAAACTCCAGAGGAAATTAACAACGGACCAGCCACTGCACCTTCAGAACGTCTGAAGAAAGCAATAAAAGGTTACGACAAGGTTGTCTATGGAGCTTGCTTAGCTTCAGAAATTGGATTGGACACAATTCGTGAAAAGTGCCAATTGTTTAATGAATGGATTGAAAAATTAGAAACTTGTTAAAAGCGATTTTGGCTTTTGTAACTTTTTAAGACAATTCACTATCAGGAAAAAATAAAATAGGACGACCAGTTTTAATTTGGGCCGTCCTGTCGTTGTTTAGTGATTAAATTCTGTCTGTTTCTCGTCCGTCTTCATACCAATAGATGTTCAATGTCTCGGTTGTCATCCATTGGCAGTTGTTCAGATTGAAACCGTATTTGCCTTCAAGGGTTGACAGGAAAGACTCGAAATCGTCGTAGTTCTCGGATTCCTGCAGTTCTTCTTCGATGAGCTTTATGATGTTCAAGGCTCCGGTGCAGAAGTCGAGGATTATAACATACTTCGGTTCCATACTTTTTCCGCTCTTATGAGGGTGATTGTTGTTGCCATCGGATAAGTCCTTTTTACCTTTCCGTAGGCAGAGACTGAATTGTTGGCGTTTACGTTCACCCTGAATTTCACGCCGTTGATTGTCACGTTGAAATGGTATCTGTTCATAGTCTTAATATTTTTCGTTTAATGAATGAAAAACAAGAGGATATGTGAAATTTCAGGTTTTACTGTATTCCCGCTTTTCACATATCCCTTGTTCTTGGAAAGTTCAGATTTTATAGGACTTTCGGATTATGTGTTTTATGATTTTCACAACAACTTCCCTTCCTTTAAAATCCAATTTCTTAGGCAGCTTGAAAAGCCTTATAATCAGGCCGCTTTTGTTTTCGGTTCTCTTGTGTTTCATTGTTCTTTCATTTTGGTTGTTGTTTTGTTGGTTTTTGTTCAAATTCCAATATGCCGTTAATCGCATTGTAAAAGGCCACGTTTTGTATTGTAATTTGCCGTCTTTTGAAATGCGTTTTGCCGTGTTTTGGGATGTCGGTTCTCCTTATTTACTTAATTGCCTGATATTCAATGACATACGGCTTAATGTCTTTTCATTGCCAATCTTCCTGTTTTTCGTAAAGGATTTCGTTCATGGCGTCTTCGTAAACCATAGCGAAATCGTCCATCGTGAAAGGGTAATCCGTGCCGTAGAAAGCGTAGATGTCAGACGGGGTGAGCGTCGGGTCTGCCAGCAAGGCTTCACGGATGATTTCAAAGAGTTCGTCGTAGATGTCCCAGGATGAGTAAGCGAAATTCAGATACGCCCGCTCGTCGTATTCAGCCTTGTGCCTGTATGTTTTCTTGCAGTTGCTGATTATATGCTCGATGAAGCGCAGGCAGTTGAGCAAATCCTTCTTGTCGGTGTACTCGTTGTCGGTGTGTGGCTCGTAATAACCGCAGCTAAGGTTGACGCAGGATACGTTTAGGCCCTGCTCTTTCAGTTGCTCGATGTCTGTCATCAAACCGTAAGTTTCCTTGTAACCGAACATTTGGGGCTGTATGTCTTTTATGAACTCGTCGGAGCAAAGGGACAATCCCGATATGCTTGTAACAAGGTCGTTGCTGCCTCTTCGGTCGGGCTGGATTACAAACCTACAGTCCTCGAAGAAGTCCATCTTGGCTTTTGAGCTTCCAATGCATCCAACTTCCTCTGATACAAAGAATGCGACCTTGATTTCATCGAACCTTTGAAGGCATTTCAGTGCGAGCCAAATTCCATTCTTGTCGTCAGCCCCCAACCCGCAGAACTTCCTTTCCTTGTGGCTGTAGCCGAAAATCAAGTCCCGTGTTTCTATTGCGATGAAGTCGGTTGGATGGTGTTCCTGTACTTGGTCTAAATGGGCAACAATACATGGATAGGTTTCTGACTTTCCCTTGGTTATGTAGATGTTGCCAGTGTTCCAGTCCAAATCGAGCTTTGAATTTGGTACGTTCTTGCTTGTCCACTTGCAGATAAAGGTGATGATTTCCCCCTCAAAGCCTGACTTCGAGTGGATTTTGTATAGTTGTTTCAATAATTTGTAGTTCATAATCTTGGTGTTTTTAGTTGTTGCTTACTTGTCTTTTGTTGATTGAAAAGATGAAGGAGAACCGTGATTTTTGTTTTTACACAATCCTCCTTTTGTTTTTTCATCATGCGGCATTGGCGAGTTCGATTTCCTCATGGCAATGTTCCTCCCTGTATTCGTCCTCGGCCCGGTTCAAGCAGTCAACGCAACAGTATGTCTCTCCCGTAAGCTCCGACTTGTATCCGTCGTCTTCCAAGAACCAATCGTCACAGACAGGGCAAATCTCCAGGTCGTCCTTGTGGTAGTAGATTTCCTCGGACTCAATCCAAATGAACTCCTCCAGGCTGTCAACGCTGCAACTCATCTCCCTTCCGTGGTAAATTACTGTCACGGTGTCAGCGTCGGTGTATTCGTCGTGGAACTCGTCGTAATTCTCGTCGTCCTCCCCGTCTATGCTTCCGTCCGTCGTGTCGAGGCAGTAGTCATAGTAGACGTCGGAGAAATTATAGGCCCTGCGCTTTGATATGTCGTACCACTTGAAGCTGTCCTGATAGCTCAACAGCTCGTAGGTTTCCAGGTCGCAGTCTATCCAAAAGTCCTTGTCTTCCAATGAATTTCCGTATATATCGACGTATCCTTTGGCGTTGTGACAGTCGAATCCCACTTGCTTGTAGCCGTCTATGTAGTTGCCTCGGATAAGGGCTTCGATGAGTGCCCGTTTAAGAAGGTTGTCTTGGTTTGTGGAATACTGTCTTTCAGCCAATCTCCAAACCTTTTCTGAGCCTTCCTCATGAACCTCGTTGTATATTACGCAACGTGCCACGATTTTTCCTTCGGTGTTTCGCAAGTATGCCGCGCTTGCCTTTACGGCGTCCTTGTAGAATGTATGTAAGCCCCTGTTCATCATGCACGAGCAGAAATCTCCCTCGCACTCGCTGGAGCTGTAGATGTCGCGAAAGTTGTCGTTGACGTAAAGGTTGTTCTTGGGAAGGGTTGACATTGAGTATGTTTGCCAGTCCTCGGAGAATGTTTCCTGCAAATAGATGAGTGTTGGCTCGCTCAGTTTCCGTCCGAACTCGGTTTCAAGGATGAGGTTGCGGATGAACTTCCCAGCCTTCATCTTGAATATGCGTCCGTTGTTCTTGTGGTTTATATACCTGCAACTTTTGTAGTCGGAGTCCTCGCAAAGTCCCCGCATTTCATCGGTGCTGTACTTGCTTGAACGGAAGGTGTAGTTAATCAGTTCCACCTTGTACGGCAGGTTTTCGCTTTGTCCGCCTTCCTCCATTACTTTGTTGAACATCGTTTTCTTGAACTCCGCTACGTTGGGGATGTTCAGCAAAGTAAAATCGTTCTTTTTGATGCACTCCTTTAACAAGTTCTTATCCTTGATGAAGTTCAGCAGTACCTTGTTCCTCCTGCTTTTCTTTCCGTTGTCGTGTTCAGTAAATCCGAAGCGGTAGGTAAATTCTTTGTAGTTGAAATTGTAATAAAGCATGGTTTTTCTTGTTTTAATTTGTTTGACATTAATGTTCATAAACACAAAAAACGGAGCGTACCACTTTTCTTTTTCTTTGTGATACACTCCGTCTTGAAGAGAGTTTCCTGTTTGTATTACACAGCAATAAGGAGAGAGCCTGAAACGTTTGAAGTCCTTTCATATGGTGTGAAGTCGATGTCGGGGTGGTCTTCCTTGAACTTTGCGGCGTTGAAAGATATTCTGACACTCGGCATTTTCCTTGTGAGCCTCATTGTTCCGGTCTCCCATGTCCTCGCTCCTATTGCTTCCATATCTTGAAGAATTTCCGACTTGAGCCTTGAAAGTTCTTCTTCCGCCTCGTTCTTGGTCCGGATTAGCTGCCTGATGTAACTTTCCTTTTCCTTGTACTTGTCGGGAATTGAGTAAGGGTTCACAAATTGTTTGCCTTGTAGGTCGGCATCCAAAAGCTCCTTGCAGGTTTGTGACGGTATTCTTTCAACAGGCAAGATTTCAGCTCTATGGTCGAAAGTCCCGTCAGGTTTTTCCTTGTTCCTTAGATGGATTATGAACAGTTTTTCCACCTCTGCGCCTGTGTTCTGCAATTCAAAGAAGTAAGCATAGATTGAGAGTTGCCACCTCGCCTTTTCCTGTTTCTCCGATGTCATTGTGCCGTAGGTCTTGATGTCACCGATTGAAAAAGAGTTGTTTGAA
Source organism: Marseilla massiliensis (assembly GCF_016899855.1). Classification (GTDB taxonomy): domain Bacteria; phylum Bacteroidota; class Bacteroidia; order Bacteroidales; family Bacteroidaceae; genus Prevotella. The sequence goes on along the minus strand of NZ_JACJJG010000055.1, from coordinate 9,790 downwards.
GTCCTGTAAACCTTGTCTATGTTGCTTGCCCAGTTTTCTCCGTCTGTCACTGTGTATTCGGAGCGTTCATGCACAAGGCCGTTTTCATTGCAAAGGCTGATGTAATCCTGTACTTCCTGTGTCCCGTCATTGAGCCAGGAAGTGTCAAACATTTCTATGCTTTCATGCACTTCCGTTCCGTATCTTGCCGCTTCCTGGAGCAAATTGTCGGGTATTCCTTCAAACTCGTCGGGGAACAGTTGCCTTTGAAGCATTCCCGTTATGCCTGACAGTTGTTTCCCATCAAGCCGATATTCGTGGAGTTCCTTGTTGAAAAGAACTCCGCTGTCTTTTAATTCTATTCTTTTTGTTTCCATTGTTGTTGTTCTTTGATTGTCCATTTTTAACCATTCATTGCTTATTTGATTTTTCATTTTTAATTATTCATTTTTCATTTGAAAATCATGCGGCTTGTATTTGCTGCTTCCTTTCTGTGAACAATGCCTTTATTTCAGCGTTGTTCTCCACTTCGTTCTGGTGTTGCTTGTAAAGGTTCATAAGCGAAGTCTGGTCGTTGCAGTAAGACAAAGCGGCTTTTATTCCTGCATACTTATCCTGTGTGGGTTGTCGGAATGTTGCAGTCGTTGGTGAAGGAGTTGCAGTTCTTGCCTTTCTCGTTGCTTGCTTCTTAGTTGCGTTGATGTCATTTTGCAGTGTTTCTTCATTGGGCAAATCCTCACCCGCATAGACATACAATCCCAATCCGAACATCGCCAAATTCTTAACCAAGCACCGCATTATGGTCTTGTTGATGTCGAACATGGTTGCAGCGTTCACCGTTTTCTCGACATATTGTTTCTTGTAGGTGTCGTAGACTTGGTAGGTGTAGGCTTGTTCCTTCATCGCTTTGTTCGCCCCATTCATTACAGGAAGCCACATCTCGTAAGTCTGGTTGTCCGCCGTCACCTCTGTATATACCATGATGCCTATATTCGGGTCGTTGAAATAAGGTAGGCTTGTCGTAGGATTCTTGATGATTTTGTACTCTGCATTTGGATAGGCACGTTTAAATTCAGCCCAAGCGTTTGCCCATGAAAGATAGCTTAACTTGTCGTTGTCTCGTCTCTCTAACTTGTCCGAGAGGTCAAGTGAATAAAGGGCGTCGAACATCGCGGCCCTTCTTTCTTCTTCTGTGATGTCTTTCGGAAGTTGTGGTCTTTGGAATTTTGCCATAGTCGTTGTTGTTTTAAAGTTGTTGTTGATTTAGTTTCAATTCACTCAAACAAAAAAGGAGACACACAAAATCGTCATTGTCTTGAAATTGTGTATCTCCTTAAATTTTGTTTGTCGGCTTGTTGTCAGTTGATGAACCATGAATAGCCTTCTGTGTCATCGCCTTCAATAGCCCGTTGTATTCCCATTGAAAAGTCGGTGCAGTTCTGGTTCCTGTCCAAGAACTTGTCAATGTAGGTTTGTTTCACCGCTTCATTGGCCAGTTGCAGGAAGTTCCAACATGTTATGTCCCGGCCGTCTTTCTTGCCGAAGTTCTCGTTTGTCACGTAGTTCTTGACCATTGCGTTCACTGTCGAGTCGCCGAGGGTAAGCGGTGGAAGTTCCTTTTGTCCCTTGGCCGGTAAAGCTTGGTAGAGCCTCATACGCCCTATGATTTTGCAGAAAAGCTCTTCGGATATTGGCGTGTCATGCAAGTTCTCAAGTCGATGCAGTGTTTCTTCCATCATTGGCTCAAAGTTATTGTAAAGTTCAAGTGTCTTTTGCATTATGTCAGCTTCCGTCATGCACTCGACTATCCCAGAATTTCCATCACAGGTTAACATAAGGTTTGAACACACCCTTACCTGCCAACCGACAAAGACCTTGAATTTCATGGGCGACCTCCTGCTGTAAAGCTTATCTTCGTTGTAAGCCCTCACTCCTCCGATGCAAAGGTTTACCGTTTGTCCGTTGATTTCCCGTGACAAATCCAAGACGTGGCAGACAAAGGCCATGCGCTGATAAAACACTGTTTTCTCCGATTCTAAAAGTTCATACGCTTTCTTGTGTTGGGCAGATGGAACACGGCCTATTATTGGATGTGAAACACGACATTCAACGGGTGTAAGCTCTCCGAACACGTTGTTTGCTACCTTCGTGACAGCACTGATGAAGTTCTGGTGCGATATTGTAAGGCTGTTGTCGCTGAAAGTCGGTATTATGTTCTTCTCCGTCAGGTCTCTCAAAGTGATTGCCTGAGTGTTCGATTCGATGAAGTTGGGATGCCTTTCTTCATTTGTTTCATCTTGTTCCCTTACAATGTCCTTACGTTCAATTGGCAAGGTCATTGTTCCTTGTTGCTTGAAAAGATTTTCCATATTGCTTGTTGTTTGATTGTTTTATACTAAGTTTCATCTCACCCGATGTTGAAAAAGTAAAGGACCGGACGTTGGGGCATTCGTATAATCCTTGCCTTTTTGTCCGGTCTTGTTGCAGATACATCGTTCATGTTGATTATTCTGCATTTCCTGTTTGTAGTTTCCATATCAAAATGATTAAGCTTTGAAAAAACTTATGGTGGCTTCCGAGATTCAAAAAGTTTCTCAAAAGTCACCATCAATTTCTTTATTCCTTTCAGAAGTGTCGTTACTCCCTCAAAGAGATTAATAAGAACGTCGAGGTCTTTTTCGCTAAGCACTCTCAACGTCGTTTGTGTCAACCGCAGTGTCTGAAACTCCAACGGTCTTCTTGTTACACCTGCCTATGAGGTTCTTGCCAAGCTCAAAGGCCTCGATTAAAGTCACGGCCACCACTATTACGTGATAACCAGTCTTCAAAATGTTCTTGATTTCCATAAAATGTTTTCTTTAAAATTGTTCGATAATGTTGTTTACTAATACACAAATAAGGCTTTCGGGGTTTTGCAGACGGAAAATTCTTAAAGGTAAAACGGTAAAAAAGTAAAAAGGCAAAACAAAGGTGAGAAAGCCAAATATAAAAGTGGTGCTTATGGATATTCCTCCGATGTAGTTCTGCTAGTGAGAAAAGGAATAACACTTTTTACTCTAAGATAACCCTTCTTTATAGGAAACTTGGCATTCTCAGTAAAAATTAGTGTTATTTTCACCTGTTCACTAGAGGCTCCCTTCGGTCAAGAGTTTCACAAGCACCACAATGGAAAAACAAAAAAGCCGGAACATCCTGCTCTTCGCAAGACATCCCGGACTTCCATTTTCAGGTTCACCACGCTTCATTAAACTGCGCATAAGGCAGAGATATTCTGCAATGGGTCGTCACCAAAGGCCATCGACTTGCTGCCTTTCCAATTCCGCAACCTTTTCCACAGGTTCTTCACTTGTGGCGTCTCCTGCCTGATTTTTGCCTGACCCATTATTTCTTTTTTCATTCCATAAGCCAAGCGATAATCCGAATACGACCTTTTGCATGGGTCGTCGGATAAGGGTTGTCTCTCGAACTTCACCCTCATCATTAAGGCTTTCGGCGGTTCTCAACTTGCATTATGGAACAGGCCAAAAACAAGGCGTATTGCAAAAGGTATCGAATTGCATTGTAAAAGACGGTGAATTGGAAGGTGAAATACGGCATATTGGAAGCTGATTTACGGCCTTTTACAAGCAGGAAGATAACAGACTGAGTTTCAATACTTTAAGAATACCAAGCCCCCAAACCGTCAAAACGCGCTTCAAAAGGACTCAAAGCCTAAATGATGAAATAAACAAATTAAAAACACATGATAATACAGTGTTTGAATAATTTGTTTTCCAGTGAAGTAAAGTACCCGGAAAACCGTCAGGACAGTGTTTCTCCTGATGTAATCGAAAGTAAAAGAAACACAGTGATTGTGCCGGAGAAATTCAAGGCTGATATTGAAGCACTTGAAAAGTATATCGGGCACTCTCTTGAAACCGGTCTCTGCATCAAGGTTGACTTGGCGGAGCTGCTGACCGTAATACCAAGAGAAAGAAAGAGAGCCGACGCCTATAACACATTGCGAAGGTTCTTAAAGAATGAGTTTGATGTAGAACTTATAATCAATTCAAGGAAAGGGAATGAAAATGGAAGAAGAGATTAGGAATGGTGTAAGAATCCGCAAGCATTACAAGACATCTACGAAAATCAGCGAGGACGGACTGATTGTCGAGAAAGAGTTTATAGACAAGGCGGACGGAGGGAAACTGAAAAAATACAACCCAAAAATCAATGTCGGTTCTGAAGGTCTTAGATATATCGAGAACAAACAATATGGCAGGGTTCATATTCAAGATTTGGTAGCCGATTGCTTCTGTCCCCCAAAACCAAATGACGGGAAGGACTATGTTTTAGTTCATAAGGACGGGAACTTGCAAAACGACCATTACAAAAACCTTGAATGGATGGAACGGAAACAGGCCTATCCTAATACGCCGGCAACCCTGGAAAAAGAGGTTAAGATGACGTATGGGATAAAAGTCAGAAGGGACGGAAAGGTTTACCAGAAGGGGAAACTGTTGAGTGTGGGTATGACCAGTGGTGGAATGGATACTGACATTGTTGGCGTCATTGAGCCTTTTGTCGAGTATGAAGTCCATCACAGGCAATGGAAAAGATATGAATGGAAACGGATTAATGTTGACAGGCTGATGGAAATTGCCGGGTATGTAAATGGTAACAAGGAACAATTCAAAGACCCGGCAATACTCCACAAGGACAACGACTGGCTCAATTTCAACTCGGACAACCTTGAATGGACGGACAGGAGCGACCCAAGGTACAGGGAATACCACAACAGGAAGGTGGATGACATGAACGCCCTGGGAAGGAAATGGAACGGAGACAAGTGGGATTACATGGAAAAGCAGGACAGGTTCCAACACGTCTGACCGTTGCTTGAAACTCTTTTGACAGAGATGAGGTTTGGCGTCCTCTTTTGCAACTGATGAACTTAAATGTTGTAAGGGAATGGACGCCGAACCTTGTCCCTTGATTGTGAACAAATAAAATATTAAGAACTTGAATGTTATGAACGAGAAGAAGATTTTGAAAAAGTCGGAGCTTTTGGAACAGATAAGGGACGACTTCAGGACCATGGAAAACGGGCGGAACGACATTGACCCCGGATTTTTCACCGAGGAGGATGTAATGTCGCTTTATGAATTCCTTTTAATGAGACACTGCGGCGAATGGGATGTGGTTGACGACGTTGAAGGTGAAAACGAAGGAGGGCAAGAATCATGAAAGAACTGTTCAACATATCCCCTCATCTTACGGGGGACGGATTTACGATGAAACTCAAGACCGGTGTGATTGACGTGCCAGACAAGCATGGTGGATATTAGGTTTCCAGCGGCCAAGGTTCGGGAAAAACGGAGTCGATAAAGAGCCTGATAAGACAGAAACACGATGACGGCATCCTTTACTGTGTCGATACGAACGAGGAACTGGGCAAGATGTACGATTGGATTGTTTGTGAGCTTGTAAACTCGGCTTCATGCGATTTAAGGTTTGACGACGTGATGATTGTCTCAAGCGATTCAAGGTGGTCGCGTTTCTTCGACATTTACAAGAACAACCCAGGGATATTATTGGACAAGAAAGTAATCCTTATAACACATGTGCGCTTCTGGACCGACCTCATAAATTACTTCCTCATTTACAAGCCGAAAGAAGAAGTAAGTGCGTTTGACGGTGATTTTGCTTCATTGATGTCGAGGGAAGACCTGAGGAAGTATGTGGTTTTTGACGAGACTCCGACCTTCATCAATCCTTTCGTGGAATTTGACAGGACGTTGCTTGGGGTTTTCGGAAAGGTTGACGGTGATGGCAAAATCGTAAGCAAGGACAAGGACGAATTGGATTTGTTCTATGACGCTTTCATAAGAGGCACCGGCAACGACTTCTTCAAACGCGACTGCAAGATTGACAGGATAAAGAGGGATGTCGTGCTGAACCTCATACCCAAATGTTTCGACACTTGGATGCTCTCGGACAAAGATGCAAAAAAGGTCGGCATAACTTTCAACCCCGTAGACCTTTGCCCCGGAAACATAGAGATGAAGAATTACATACTTGTCTTCGAGGGGGTGGCTGACATATTGCTAAGAGGCTCGTCGTGCTTCAAGCTGTTGGATGTCAAGGAGAAATACAACACCGTCACTGATTTTGCAAGGTTGGAGTTCGGTGTCAAGAGGAAGACTGTGGACAATGAAAAATTAAGTTCTTTCCTTGACAACATCGCGAAACTCATCATCAAGCCTACATTGGTTGTCTGTTGGAAGGACATAAACGGAGAAGATGAAAGTCCCGGCGTTTCTTCTTACGCAAGCAGGATAAGGGATGAACTGTTAAGAAGGAATGTGAACCAAAGCCTTTTCCATGTCACTTACTACGGGGCGACAGACAACAAAAGCACAAACAAATTCAGGGACATGGAGCAGATTATACTTTGTGGTGACTGGAACTTGCCTAATACTGAAGCTGCGAAAATCAGGAAGGCATACGGTACAAGGACGGACTCACAGGCCCATAAGGATTGGTATTTCTCGCAGCTCATAACAAGAATCGGCATAAGGAAGCATATTGAAGGAGAGAGATACACAGTCTTTTACACCGACGACTTCAACCCGGATTTCATTTCAAGGATGGATTCTTATTTCAACAAGAACAAAATCGAGGCAAGGAATACAATCAAGCACGAGGACTGGAGGATAAGACTTGAAAGCCTGAACATAAGGAAGAACGTAAAGGAAGAAATAATCTTGTTGGCCGGAAGTGACGACAAGATGCAAGAGGCCATAGTCCAGGGAAAGGAATACAAGAAGGAGGTGACATTCGGCTTCCTTGAATTGTTGGGTATTACGAGGCATGACAGGAAGAGACAGAGATACAAGCCCCTAATTGAAAACCTTGGGAAACTCGGCATAACGCTTGACATCATATCGGGAGAAAAGGCACAGGCGGCTTGAATCATGTTTGTTTTTGCCATTCCGTCATTATTATGCCAGGTACTATTTTTCAACCTACGTATTAATATTATTGAGGATTAAAAAATAGTACCTAATGGAATAATGAAATGAAATAATTGGATAAAAGAAGAAAACAGATAAACACCTGCTTCGCGGTGCAGGAAAGTGGAGAAGGAAGAAAATATACAACAATCTCCTCTTCTTTCCACTGTCGGAGGGCGTAGCCTCTCCCTTTAATCAAGTATTCTTCATTTTATTGTCATTTGATTGTTTTCCATTATGACAAGAAGAAAATGTTGACAGTCCGTCCATTGAAATACAGTCTTAGGTTCAATAAGCTAAAATCAACATTAACCATCAACCAAGGACAAAACATAAAAAGAGATAGAAAAAGACAATTAAATCCAGCCCGTTTTTTGTTTGTTGGCTTGGCCCGATGGGATGTAAGATGAAACATACAACCAAACCAAGATGTAAAATTCAAATAAGCAGGAATAAAAAAGGCTGTCTGGTTTTGGCGATAATGGAATGGAAAAACAGCCTTGGTACTCGATTCAAAAAGCCGGGTTATTAAATGTTGTTCTCTTTATCTTGGATGTAATATTGCAAGGTGCTTTTTTCGATGGACGTATTACTATTATTGAGAAGTAAAATATAGCACCTAAACAAATAAGATTCTCTTTTCCTGTAAATAAGCCAATAAGACAGGAATGAGTGGATGAAATTGCAAGGTACTATTTTTCGACCTACGTATTAATATTATAGAGAAGTAAAAATAGTACCTAAGAATAAGATGAATAAGAAAACAACAACACTTGCTTCGCAGTGTGTGATAGTGGAGAAAGAGATGGACAAATAAAATACTCTTCTTCTCTCCACTGCCAAAGGGACGAAGTCACTCTCTTGTCTTTCCTTTACATTCCTTAATCCGTATGATGAAACAAAGTCCAAGATGTTTAATTCATTCTTTGGTTATTGGGAAAAAACAAAAACAAACTTGGATGCTATAACTAAAAGATGGAATGGGGATTTTAGTTTGACGTTCCTTTCACGGACAATCAAACATCAACGAAAAACAAAACAAATTACAGCCATGACAAAAAGAAAAACATACAACAGGCCGCCTTGAATTATGATGTCGCTTCCTGTTTTTTTATTGGTTTGACGGCAACAGGAATATAAAAAGACAAAACAAGACCAACGACAAGAAGATGAAAAATCAATGGAATGTCAACAGAAAAACAAACAAGTTACATTCCAAACATGCAGAAAAACAATAAAACGAACATAAAAATTGTAGTTATGAAAAATATGAATAAAATCAAAAACACGGTCAGCTTCTACAACAACTCGGAAGACTCAAGAAGCAAGATATATAGGAACCTTGATTACGTTCTCCTTGAAATGATACCGAAGGACGAGGAATTAAGGAAACAGACTGAAATGGCAAGGGACCAAATAACCGAAGAGAATTTCAAGAAGGAGAAAAAGAAACTCCCCATGATTGCGCCTTCTGGAACATTTTATTACAGGAACGACGACATAACCAACTTGCAGGAATACTCCAACATCCTCATCCTCGACTTCGACAAATTCCCCGACCATGAAACTGCTGCAAAATTCAAGGAAAAGCTAATCCGATATGCAGACAGACTTTTCATTTATGCAATCTGGTTTTCCGCAAGTAACAAGGGCCTCAAGGTTGCGATGCTCCATGACAATACAAATCCAGAATACCATTACAACTTATTTTGGCAGGTAAAGCTCAAACTGTATCCCAACACCGATGAATTTGATAAGAGATGCAGTAATTTGAGCAGGACGTGTTTCTTGAGCTACGACCCTGATGTATGGCTCAATCCGAACAGGGACAATATTACCCCATACCATTTCGTTTACGACCCAAGCATTCCAGACCAGCCGGAGAAAGATTACAACAAGGGATGGTCAAGCAAGGAGTTCAAGCATACAGGAGAAGAAATCAAGCTTAACTCAATTTTTCAGGCAAGATGGAAGGACAAGCAGCTAACAAACTATATTGACAAATGCTGGAGAAAGGAATATCCCGACTCATACAAGGACGGTAACAGGCACAAGTCAATATTATCAAGGGCCAAGTGGTTGTGTCTTTACGGTGTCCTCTTTGATGTTGCGGTGGACTATCTGAAAGCAACATTCGGAAGGCACGGGATAAACGAAAGGGACATAGAGGAAATGGCAATCAACAACTACAACTCAAACCGTGGAAAGTTCGGAAGCAAGAGAAACGAATTGTATCAAAGGAAAGAGAACGGAAAAAGATACAGGATAAGCCAATTGAATGCGGCAAGACAATAAGACGGCATAAAACAAACAAAACAAAAAGCCTCTTCAAACCATATCAAGACAAAAGGTATGGAATGAAGGGGCTTGTTCTCTTTGCCCTGTCTTAAATACTGGAAATCAACAAGTTAGGAGGCTGGTTGTAAAAAACAATAAATAAATTAATAATACACGTTTTATCGTTAGGTGGAACACACCAAATCAAAACTTTCATTTCCTTCGGACGATGCCGTAAAAAAGACCGTGTATCTCTCACTTATGGAGACTTTTTATCATGAGGAAAATTTGAAATACTCTCAAACTATTATGTTGCTATTGATAAATGTTCATCAATCCTAATAACTGTTTTTCCATTAAATTTTTCCGTGTCCCGTTGTTCTTCACAATGATAAAATGAACGAATTTCCATGCCTGTCTGATTACCGAGTGATGATATCTTCCCGTACTTTACCCATAATATACTTGAGTTCGGGATAAGGCACCATTAAAAGAGTTGCAGTTGCGCAGTTTTTTCAATGTGTACAGGCAAGGCCTCA
>NZ_JACJJG010000054.1 GCF_016899855.1 Marseilla massiliensis | reverse complement strand
CCCCACATGAGCATCGGTAACAACACCCCGGAGACGGCGCACGCCGGGAGCGGCGAACAAAAACGGCTGTGGAAAAGAAAAAAAACGGTGGGGCATGGAGGGAATGACAACGGAAGATAGTATCTTTGCTGCGATTTTGTCAGGCGGCCCCGCGGGTCCGCCTGACAAAGACCGGGAATGTAAAGTAAAGCGGCACATTTCCTGATGCGATGTCAACTATTCCAGTACCTCTATCAAGAGTGTGTAAAATAATGTAGTTTATTTAAACAAAAACTGTCAACCTATTTCAGGAAAAGACACAAAGGCCGCATTTTACACGCTAAAATGCCATATTTTGACCCACGAAAGACGGCATTTTATAACGCACTGAGAATCAAGATATTACAAAAACCGCCACATAGTATCTCGTAAACGGCCTTGAAACGGCATACACAGAGATATGAATGACATATTATATTAATGCCTTTATAACGGCAAGATAATAAAATAAGTCGCGGATTTCTTGCTTTTTCAGTAACTTTATGTTATCTTTGTACCTGTTAAGCTTCCTTTACAATAAAGGTTAAAGCAAACTTACATAATCATAAAACGAACAAAGAAATATGAAAAGCGACCCTAAAGACTGTCTCTATTGCCAGAATAACGAGACACAACACAACCTGATGATAGAGGTTGCGAAACTGAGTGTATCACGCCTGTTCATCTTCAAGGAGCAGACATACCACGGCCGTTGCCTCGTGGCTTACGACAAGCATGTTGACGACATCAACCTGTTAAGCGACGAAGAACGCAACGCCTTCATGGCCGACGTTGTACACGCGACACGCGCCATGCAGAAAGTATTTAATCCGGTAAAAATAAACTACGGCGCATATTCGGACACGTTGTCACACCTGCACTTCCATCTCGTGCCGAAATACGAAGGCGGACCGGACTTCGGCGGAGTGTTCCGCATGAATCCACAGGAAGTATACCTTACAGATAAGGAATACGCCGACATGGCCGAAGCATTGAAAAAAGAACTATGATAAATTAAGAATTAAATACCTAATTTCTTAACTCTTAATTCTTTAATTTAATGAGAATAGACATAATCACTGTTTTGCCCGAAATGCTTGAGGGTTTCGTACACGAGTCAATACTGGCCAGGGCACAAAAGAAAGGCCTGGCCGAGATACACCTGCACAACCTGCGCGACTATTCGGACGACAAATGGCGGCGGGTGGACGACTATCCATACGGAGGGTTCGCAGGCATGGTAATGAGATGTGAACCTATTGACAACGCCATAACGGCACTTAAGGCAGAACGTGAGTATGACGAAGTAATCTTTACGTCGCCTGACGGCGAGCAGTTCGACCAGCATATAGCCAATGACCTGTCGCTGAAAGGCAACCTTATTATATTGTGTGGCCACTACAAAGGTATTGACCAGCGCATACGTGACCATCTCATCACGCGCGAGATAAGCATAGGCGACTATGTCCTCACAGGCGGCGAACTGGCCGCTGCAGTGATGGCCGACGCCATAATAAGGCTCGTACCCGGAGTAATCAGCGATGACCAGAGCGCGCTGTCGGACTGTTTCCAGGACGACATGCTCTCCGCACCCATCTACACCCGTCCCGCCGAATACAAGGGGTGGCGTGTGCCCGACATTCTGTTGAGCGGCAACGAGGCAAAGATAAAGGATTGGGAGATAGAACAAAGTTACGAACGCACAAAACGACTGCGTCCCGACCTGCTCAAGGATTAACATTAATGACGTATAGCCAGCAGGCCAAATGCCGACAAATTAACGGAGAGAGGGGAAGGGAAACACTTTTGGTTAACAATCAATCTAACGTTTAACAAATAAAACTTTCATTTATGGAAAACATCAAGAAACTACCGTCATTAACCCTTGGAGAATCCATCAAATCGGTACTTGGAAACCTTACAAACTTCAAAGGACGCGCACGCCGCAGCGAATTGTGGTGGTATTGGCTGGCATATTTCATCGTAATGATGGTGCTGGCATTTGTGCTCGGCGCATTTCCCGTAGTACTTTCAGTAATAGCATTCCTGCTCCAGTTAACCACGTGGTCGGTCACCGTACGCCGTCTTCATGACCGCGGGCACAGTGGATGGTGGGTGGCTGCTTCTATTATCATTGGCCTCATAAGCAACATCTACATCATGCAAAGCGGATATTACGAGGCTATGTCGACAATAAACCCCAATATCGAAGAGGCAACGGAAGTATTGCGCGGACCGGTATTTCCCACTTTAGGCTTTTTGTCATTCATCGTGAATATCACTATTTTCGTATTCTGCGTACGTGACGGCAAACCCGAGGACAATAAGTACGGCCCGTCTCCGAAGTACGTACCCAATGAATTAGCTGACGAGTAACAATCTTTAGCAGACAAGATAAAAGCAGACGAGCAAATAAGGAGATTTGCCCGTCTGCTTGTAACTTGTCTACTGAAAAATCACTTCTTGTCTGCTCTCTATTAAAGATATTCTTTGCAGAATTTCTCTCCCAACTCCAACCCTTCTTCATACAAAAGCTCAAGTTTGTCGATGTCTTTTTCCATACGCCCAACATTGACAGGACGTTCAGGCCGTATGCAGACAATACGTCCTTGACTCTCAAGTTCCTCAATCATGGCAAGCTGCCGGTTGTACGCCTCACACCGATGGCTTAAGGCAACACGTAGCTTAGGGTAGTTCTTATATATGAAATGAGGTATTTTACGGTCTTTCTCTGTCGTACGGAAACCGTAATTACGTGTCAACACGACTACATTATGCTCATGACCACGCTCTACAGCACGTCCAACAGGTATGCTGTCCACTACCCCGCCGTCAAGCATCGGTACGCCGTCAACATCTACAATCTTGCAGACATACGGCAGACTGCTGCTTGCCTTAACGATGTCAAGTAATCGCTGGCGGTCATGTTTCTCCGTAAGGTAACACGCTTGGCCTGTCAGGCAATTAGTCGTTACCATCTCGAACTCGTCGGGATTGCCGAAAAACGCATCAAAATCATAAGGCAACAATGTATTTGGAAAATCATCATAAAGCAGCTTGCGGTCAAAAATACACCCCTGTGTCACCAAATGTCGCAAGCCGATATATTTATATCTGGCAAGATAATCAATGTTGGAAATACGGGCCCTACGTATCTGCCGGCTCATATACGACAGTCCGTTACAAGCACCCGCCGACACGGAAACAACATAATGGAAATACAATTCATTCTTCATGAACGCATCAAGCACGCCACTCGTAAATACCCCGCGCATGCCGCCTCCCTCAAGAACAAGCCCCGTATTTCGGTCTATCCGCATAAAACTTTATTAAAAACAAAGGCAAAATTAATGATTTTAAGACAAAATTGCATATCTTTGCAACCAAAAGAGCCTGATTTTAACAGTTTCGTAACCATGCGCCTGACAATAATTCAAAAACTTGCGCATTAACGGACAATGATTAAATGGGTATCTTGCCAAAATAATACTTTGAAGATATGTTCAGTAAAGAAACTTATGTTAACCGCCGTACCGAACTGAAAAAGCTCGTAAAGAAAGGAGTAATCCTACTTTTCGGCAACAATGAATCCCCAGTAAACTATCCTTCAAACGGCTACTATCCGTTTCGTCAGGACTCTTCGTTCCTTTACTATTTCGGAATCAACCGTGACGGACTTGTCGGTATCATCGACATTGACGAAGACACGGAGACCATCGTAGGCAATGACATCGACATTGAAGATATCGTTTGGTTCGGTTCCGTTGACAGTGTTAAGGAACTTGCCGCAAGCGTAGGCGTCAGCAAAACGGCACCTATGAAACAGCTTCAGGTAATATGTAACGAGGCCCTTAGACAACATAAGCCAGTACATTTCCTTCCTCCGTACAGGTTTGACACAAAACTGCAAATCTTCGACCTGCTCGGCATACATCCTAACCAACAGAAAGAGGCTGCGTCGCTTGAACTTATCAACGCTGTAATAACAATGCGTTCAACGAAGGAACAGCAGGAAATAGACGAAATAGAAAACGCTTGCTCAATAGGATACAAAATGCACACTACGGCAATGCGCCTGACAAAACCGGGCCTGACGGAAAAATACATAGGTGGACAGGTTGACGGCGTAGCGCATTCATACGGTGCAATGGTAAGTTTCGCAACAATCTACACACAGCATGGCGAAATTATGCACGGCGCTCCACGATGGGATGAGCTACAGGACGGACGGCTCGTGTTATGCGATGCAGGAGCCGAAAACCGCAACAATTATTGTTCGGATAATACGAGAACATATCCCGTCAATGGAAAATTCACCCAACGCCAACTCGACATATACAGTATTGTTGAAGCCTGTCATGACTACGTTCTTAACGTAGCCAAACCAGGAGTGCGATATAAAGACGTACATTTAGCCGTATGCAGACTCATGGCAGGTAAACTGAAAGAGCTTGGACTGATGAAGGGCGATGTCGACGAAGCCGTCAATGCAGGGGCGCACGCAATGTTTCTACCCCACGGATTAGGACATATGATGGGTATGGACGTACACGATATGGAAGGTCTCGGGCAAATATACGTCGGATTTGACGAAGAGACACGTCCTTCTACACAATTCGGCACTAACGCATTAAGGATGGGACGTCGGCTGGAAGAAGGCTTTGTAGTGACCGATGAACCGGGTATATATTTCATTCCTGACTTGATTGACGACTGGAGGGCAAAAGGACTCCACACCGATTTCATTAATTATGATGTACTCGAAACATACAAGGACTTTGGCGGAATACGAATAGAAGACGACGTTCTGATAACAGCAGACAGTTGCCGTTTCCTCGGAAAAGAACGCATACCTTACCATCCTAAGGACGTAGAAGAGTTCATGGCAAACAATTAAACAAATAAATAAAAATAAAAACATGAGAAAACTATTTGCAATGATGTTGCTGGCCTGCATCACGGCAGGAGCAAACGCACAGGAGAAAAAAGCCTCCGAAGACAAGAACAAAGCCGTGTTTACAACAATCAAGGCTAACCCCATTACAAGTATCAAAGACCAAAACCGTAGCGGAACTTGCTGGGCATATTCAACGCTGAGCTTTCTCGAGAGTGAAATCTTGAAGAATACAGGCAAGACATACAACCTCTGCGAAATGTTCATCGCCAACAAAGATTACATGGACCGCGCCATCGTGACCGTAAGAATGCACGGCGACAGCCAGTTCTCACAAGGCGGAAGCTTCGAAGACGTTGTAACAATAATGCAGAACTACGGAATATGCCCAGAAGAAGCCATGCCTGCTCCCGGAACTCTTACAGGAGACTCTCTCGCTAACTTTGATGAGTTCTTTGGCGTAATGGAACCTTATGTTGCAGCCGTAGCAAAAAGTAAAGCCAAAAAGATATCACCACAATGGAAAAAGGGACTACAAGGCATTATCGACGCTTATCTTGGAGCATGCCCTGAGAAATTTACGTATGAAGGAAAAGAATATACTCCGAAGGAGTTTGCCGCAAGCCTGGGCCTCAATCTTGACGACTATGTATCAATAACCAGCTACACTCACCATCCATTCTACACTCAGTTCCCAATCGAAATACAAGACAACTGGCGCTGGGCACAGTCCTACAACGTACCGATGGATGAACTGATGAAAATCATCGACAATGCAATAAACGAAGGTTATACAGTTGCATGGGGTGGCGATGTTACAGAGGACGGTTTCACACGCAAAGGTCTCGGTATAGCCTATGACGTAAAGAAAGCACGCAGCATGGCTGGCACTGACGCAGACCGTTGGTTCAAACTCTCTGCAACAGAGAAGAGAAGCAAGCTCGATTCTCTCGGAATTGACGCTCCTGAGATTGTTCCAACACAGGAAATGCGCCAGGAAGCATTCGACAGCTGGGAAACAACAGATGACCACGGAATGCACCTATACGGTATTGCAAAAGACCAGAACGGCCGTGAATATTACATGGTTAAGAACTCATGGGGTGAATACGGCGACTACAAAGGTACGTGGTACATGACAAAGAACTACGTGGCTTACAAGACAATGAACATTATGGTCAACAAAAACGCCATTCCAAAAGATATCCGCAAGAAACTCGGTATCTGATTCATAAAAAAGAATACTTGACTACAGAACGGAGAATTATGGCCTATCCTGATGAATTACAGGGTACAAGACGTGCCATAATTCTCCTTTTTTTATTCCCAATTACCAACACATACACCTCCAAATTCCATATTTTCCAACGTAAAGGGCCTTTTTCTTGTTTTTTCTTTGTAACTTTACACGCACTTTTGTCAAAGGCAAAAGTCTTGGAACAGAAAAAACAAAAAACGATATAATGCATTTCAAATGGAATTACGAGCAACCGACATCAGAACAAACAAGGGAGGCTGAGGAATTATCCACCAAGATTGGAATAAGTCCCATACTTGCCGAAATACTTATAAAACGTGGTATTACGACAGAATCAGCCGCAAAACGGTTCTTCCGTCCACAGCTCAACGACCTCATAAACCCATTCCTGATGAAGGACATGGACGTGGCCGTAGACAGACTGAACGACGCAATGGGCCGCAAGGAACGTATCATGGTGTACGGCGATTATGACGTTGACGGGTGTACAGCCGTTGCACTCGTCTATAAATTTTTGCAACAGTTTTATTCTAACATTGACTATTACATCCCCGACCGTTACGACGAAGGATATGGAGTAAGCTATAAAGGGATTGAATACGCCAAGCAGACAGGTGTTAAACTCATCATTATCCTTGATTGCGGAATAAAGGCAAACGAGGAGATAGCTCATGCCAAAAGCCTCGGCATTGACTTCATCATCTGCGACCATCATGTGCCGGACGAGAAGATGCCGCCAGCAGTGGCTATCCTCAATCCAAAACGCAGCGATGACACATATCCCTTCAAACACCTTTGCGGATGCGGGGTTGGCTTCAAATTCATGCAGGCGTTCGCAAAGAATAACGGCATTCCGTTCTCACGGCTTCTGCCCTTATTGGATTTCTGCGCAGTGAGCATTGCCGCAGATATTGTACCTGTAGTCGAGGAGAACCGCATACTGGCATTCCACGGTCTAAAACAGCTAAACCAAAACCCAAGCGTAGGCCTGAAAGCGATTATCGACATTTGCGGACTTAGCGGACGCACGCTTACCATGAGCGACATTGTATTCAAAATCGGACCGCGCATAAACGCTTCCGGCAGAATGGAAAATGGACGGGAAAGCGTTGACCTGCTTGTAGAAAAAGACTTCAGCCAGGCTTTGAAAGAAGCTAAACACATCAACGAATACAACGAGTTGCGCAAGGACATAGACAAACAAATGACCGAGGAGGCCAACCAAATAATATCAAGAATAGAAAGCCAAAAGCGCCATTCCAGCATTGTACTGTATGACGAGAACTGGAAAAAAGGTATAATAGGCATTGTCGCGTCACGACTTACTGAAATATACTTCCGCCCTACAATAGTACTGACACGCGAAGACGACCTCGCCACTGGTTCGGCAAGAAGCGTCACCGGTTTCGACGTATACTCGGCAATCAAAAGCTGCCGCGATATACTGATCAACTTCGGAGGACACACATACGCGGCGGGACTAACCCTTAAATGGAAGGATGTTCCTGAGTTCCGCAGGCGTTTCCAGCATTATGTCGACGAGCATATACAACCGGAACAGACCGAGGCAACGCTTGACATCGACGCAATGATAGACTTCAAGGACATTACACGTAAACTGCATGCCGACTTAAAGAAGTTCGGACCGTTCGGTCCGATGAACCAGAAACCGCTGTTCTGCACTACTGATGTCTATGACTTCGGAACGAGCAAAGTGGTGGGGCGAGAACAGGAGCACATCAAGCTTGAACTTGTCGACTCAAAATCAAACAACGTAATGAACGGCATTGCCTTCGGACAAAGCGGCTCGGCACGTTACATCAAATCTAAACGAAGCTTCGATATCGCATACACCATAGAGGACAACGTTTTCAAACACAATGGCGTACAGCTGCAAATCGAGGACATAAGACCATCTGAAGAATAATTAAGAATTAAGAGTTAAGAATTAAGAAAAAAATGAATGTCTTTGACGGCAATGGATATTTTCTTAATTCTTAACTCTTAATTCTTAATTTCCACGCCTATGGACAAATATCTCCGGATACTAAAAGAATATTGGGGCTACGATGATTTCCGCGGAATACAGCGTGAAATCATCGAGAGCATAGGTGCCGGACACGACACGCTCGGACTTATGCCTACAGGCGGCGGCAAGTCGCTTACATTCCAGGTGCCAGCCTTGGCCACTGGAGGTGTATGCATCGTAATCACCCCGCTTATCGCCCTGATGAAGGACCAGGTAGACCATCTGCGCCAAAGAGGCATAAAGGCGGCGGCCGTCTACTCCGGAATGCAGCACGCCGACGTAATCACGACACTTGAAAACGCCATCTTCGGCGGAGTGAAAATACTGTACGTATCGCCCGAAAGGCTGTCGTCCGAACTTTTCCAGAAAAAACTTGGCCACATGAAAGTGAGCTTCATCACCGTTGACGAGGCCCACTGCATAAGCCAATGGGGCTATGATTTCCGTCCGTCATACCTTAAGATAAACGACATAAGGCGCATAAAGCCTGACGCGCCGATACTCGCACTAACGGCAACAGCCACTCCACGCGTGGTAGACGACATCCAGGCATGTCTCGGATTCAGTCGTGACAACGTGTTCAGGATGAGTTTCGAGCGCAAGAACCTGGCCTACATCGTAACCAAGACGAGCAACAAAATGGGCGAGACGCTACGCCTACTCAACAGTATCGACGGTTCGGCAATAATCTACGTGCGCAGCCGTAAACGCACGAAAGAGACGGCGCAAGCCCTCATTAAGGCCGGTATAAGCGCCACGTTCTACAACGCCGGACTTGAAACTGCCGTACGCGACACTCGCCAGAAGCAATGGCAAGAGGACAAAACACGCATAATGGTGGCCACCAACGCATTCGGTATGGGAATAGACAAGCCCGACGTTCGTCTCGTGATACACATTGACTGTCCAGACTCGCCGGAAGCCTACTTTCAGGAGGCTGGGCGTGCCGGGCGCGACGGCAAGCCGGCATACGCTATACTGTTGTACGACGGCAATGACAAAGCCAAACTAAAGCGTCGCATTGACGAGACTTTCCCCGACAAAGACTACATACGCAAGGTGTACGAACACCTTGCCTACTTCTATCAGATAGGCATAGGCAGCGGCGGCGGGTGTCGTTTCGAGTTCAACATCGAGCGGTTCTGCCAGTACTTCAAGCATTTCCCTGTGCCTGTCGACTCGTCACTCAAGATTCTATCGCGCGCCGGATATATCGACTATGAGGACGGCCGCGACGACATGTCACAGGTAAACATACTGACGGGAAGGGAGGAACTATACCGGCTGGACAGCCTCAGCGACAACGAAAACACCGTGATTACAGCGTTACTGAGGAATTACGGCGGTTTGTTCACCGACTTCTGCTATATCGAGGAAAGCCTCATCGAGCAACAAACAGGACTGTCGCGCGACAGCATTTACATGATACTGAAAAACCTGACACGGCGGAACATCATACGCTACATACCACGGAAAAAGATACCGCACATCCGCTATCTGCAAAGGCGGGAGGAAGCCGAACGCCTGGTGTTCTCCAACGATATATACGACGACCGCAAGCGCGAGTACACCGAGCGCATTGATGCCATGATAAGCTATGCCGAGAACGACTACGTATGCCGCAGCCGACAGTTGCTGAGGTATTTCGGCGAGATGCGCACGGACGACTGCGGACAGTGCGACGTTTGCCGCGCACATGGCATGAACACGGGCAGCAAAGGGGAGATTAACGCCGCCAAGGCCGGGATTATGGCCGCGCTGGCCGACAAGGCAATGCATTCGGTAACCGACATTACGCTTACCGGCATTGCCAACGATATTATAAAAAAAGCCATAGCCGATCTTGTCTGCGAAGAGAAGATACACATAAAGGACGGGAAACTGGCCATACGCCACAATACCTGACGGCGTATCCGATCCGGCCGCCGCCCGCTTGCATGGCAAGCCGTTATTACCAAGCGGCAAAAACACGGATACGCATTAAGTCCACACTACCATACGCCTATATTACACTTTGTCCACGAAACAAGCCCATCCGCTTGCACTTTGAAAAACGTTGACGCTGTAGAACGGGCGCGGCCAAAAATTTCTTTTCGATTGACTTAAATACGCCAATCTGGCGTGTGCAACCGTAAATCATTGCACTAATTGCGGTTACACACGCCAGCCGTTTTTTGTGCAATGAAAAACGGCCTTTTTCGCTCGGAAAAACCATGTTTTTTCGTTGAATACACTATGCTTTCTCATCGAGAAAACTATCTTCCAGCAATGCGAAAGCTATCTTCCCGCAACGAGAAAGCAAAGCGTACTCAATTTAACAAATAATTCTTTACGCGCAAAAGAACCGTTTTGCTAATTCGGCATGGCATTTTCCCAAAATACGTTTCCAGATTGCGCAAGAACCGTAAACTTTCCTCAATGACAATTTGCTACGCTTCAGACAAATCTGATTGACAAACGCGCGCAGACCATGAGGTGGCAAAACAAACGGCGCAAAGCCGTTAGCCTTGCGCCGTTACGCCACTACACTAAGGCAGCGGCAACATTCCGACAAACCCATTAATTGTTCTCCGGGCGCAGCTTGCGCACCGTTGCGCCTGCCTGCCACATCTCACTTTCACGCATTTGACGCAGCTCCTCGTTCAACTTGTCACGATAGTCGGGCTTCGAGTTGCTGTCGATGGAGATTTGCGCCTCGTTGCCAGACTTTACTGACAGGTAGAGCCACTCCATGACGGGCTTGATAGCCTCACGGAAGCGCGGCGCCCAGTCGAGCGCGCCACGCTGCGCCGTTGTGGAGCAGTTAGCGTACATCCAGTCCATACCCTTGGCTCCGAACAACGGGCCGAGGCTCTGTGTAAGCTCCTCGACAGTCTCGTTGAAAGCCTCCGAAGGCGAATGTCCGTGCTCGCGCAGCACCTGGTACTGAGCCTCAAGCAGTCCCTCAATAGCTCCCATAAGCGAACCACGCTCGCCTGTAAGGTCGCTCGTAGCCTCGCGCTCGAACGTAGTCTTGAACAGATAGCCTGCCCCGATACCTATACCGAAAGCTATAGTGCGCTCCTCGGCACGTCCGGTAGCATCCTGATAAACGGCATACGAGCAGTTAAGCCCCCTGCCCTCGCAGAACATAGTACGCAACGACGTACCCGAACCCTTGGGCGCTACCATTATGACATCAATGTCCTCCGGCGGCACAACACCCGTGCGGTCGCTCCAGTTGATAGCGAAGCCGTGCGAATAATACAGAGCCTTGCCCTTTGTAAGGTATGGTTTTACCTTCGGCCAAACCGATATCTGCCCCGCGTCGGACAGCAGCATGCATATTATCGTGCCCTTTTCGGCCGCCTCTTCAAGCGAAAAGAGCGTTTTACCGGGCACCCATCCGTCGGCCACGGCCTTGTCATACGTCTTGCCCTCGCGCTGGCCGACGATTACGTTAAAGCCATTGTCGCGCAGGTTGCACGCCTGGCCGGGGCCCTGAATGCCGTAGCCAAGCACGGCGATGGTCTCGTCTTTCAACACCTCGCGCGCCTTCTCCAATGAAAACTCCTTACTGGTGACAACCGTTTCGATAACGCCACCGAAATTCATTTCTGCCATAATCCTTTTTGTTTTATAATGTATTGTTAAACGTTATATTACCACTCTCATCCGCAACAGCTGCTTAAGTAAAGGCAATCATGCTGCGGCACACCTCCGTCTCGCCGTCATCTCCGGGAGTGCTCTTGGTTATCCGCACGCAGACGGCGCCGTCGGCAACATCCTCACGGTAAAAGTTAAGCGTATCGCCATAATGGCTTTCAGCCACGTAGGCTATGTCAAACCGCCGCACCCGATGTCCCCTATACCAATCCAAGCCGAACAAATCAAGCACATGCTCAATGTACTTCACGCTGTTGATATGCCCATTGACGTCCACGTCGCTGTAATGCGTGGGCAATGAAGCCACACGGCACGCATCTTTTCCTATCTTTACGCGTGACAGCGAAGCGATAGGACAAACCCTTTCCGTATCAACATAACGCGCAATCTCGCCTCCGCCAAGGTCAGGAATATTCAATGGCTGACGGGTATCTGTGTCAATAAGTGCCCAGATACTCCGCCCATAGCCATAAACGCGGTTATCATCGGCAGCGTCGACAATACGGAAATTACGGTTGGTAAAGTACCTCATCACCCCTTCAATCCACGTTTCTACGCTGAACTTCGTATATTCCGGCGGCATTTCCTCCATCTCCACGGCAAGCCGTGACAGCACCCATGTCTTGTGTTCCGGATTCAGTTGGGGCATGCCGAAACCTCTGTCTATAGCATGAAAGTCGGCCGCGTTGAGCAGATGGTTGCCCAAATGTCCCATTGATAACCGTTTGGAGAAATCACAATGGAACGGCTCGGCCATAAAATCGTATCGTCCCGTCCTGTCAAGCATTTTTCTTCCTGTTTTGCTCCTGCATTTCAAGAAAATCACTAACCTGTTCAACAGTGCTGCGCGTAATGGCTATACGTCCGCTACGGGTGTACTGAAGCACACAATTAAACTTGTCGAGCGCAAAGTACAAGGCCGTTATATCTTCGGTAACACCGCTCAGCATCACACTGCAGAACGTCGGATTGACCTCTACTATACGGGCATCAGCCTTCCTGATAGTCCTTGAAATATCCGGATTGTCAAGAACCTCCGGCGTTGACAACTTATAAAGTCCAACCTCACGGATGAACAGCTGGTCGTCTGTATAATAGTCGGCCTTAATTACGTCAATCTTTTTCTCTATCTGCTTGGTTATCTTTATTATCTGGTCCTCATCGCTCCATGCTGTTATCGTGTACTTATGCACCCCCTCAATGCTCGAGGCCGACACGTTAAGGCTCTCGATGTTGACCTGCCTACGGGTGAAAACCGCCGTTATCTGATTAAGTATTCCGGCTATGTTTTCAGAGTACACCAACAGTGTGTACAGCTTTTTATCGGTTGTTTCCATATATTCTTATTTGTAGTCAAAGTTCCTGAAGGACGGCTATACGCCATTACACCTTGACGGCCAATGTCTATTTACCTTGCAGCGTTGCCACCGCCTGGGCACGGCCATCACGTAATCAAACCTTCAGGCTCCTTTATTTATCAACTTTATATCTCTAACATCATCTCGCCTACTGGACATCCAGGCGGCGTCATCGGCAGTATGTTTTCCTCCTCTTTTACAGCGCACTCCAGCAGATACGGGCCTTCGGTAGCAAGCATTCTTGCCACTTCATCCTTCAGTCTGTCACGGTCAGCTACAAAAGAATAGCTTATCCCATAGCCCGCGCATATCTTTCCGTAATCAGGATTCTGCATACGGGTGAACGAACGGCGCTTGTCAAAGAACATATCCTGCCATTGCCTTACGTTACCAAGATAATTATTGTTCATCAATATAATCTTGACAGGCGCATGCTGCTCCATTATCGTACCCAATTCATGTATGCTCATCTGTAATCCGCCGTCGCCCGTAAACATGCAAACGGTACGGTCTGAGGCGCCGAAAGTTGCCCCGATGGCAGCAGGAAGGCCATATCCCATCGTGCCAAGACCGCCACTGCTGACAATGGAACGCTTCTTATTATACTTGAAATAACGGCATGAAAACATCTGGTTGAGACCTACGTCGTTTACCAATACGGCATCGCCGTGGGTCGCCTCAGCCACTGCGTTTACAACCTCCCCCATCAACAACGGTCCTTCCTCTGGATGTATGGCCGGACGTATAACTTTCTCAAATTCCTTTTCATACAATGGAACAAAGCTGTCGAGCCACTCTTTATGCTCACGCTTCTCCAGAAGCGCCGTTATTGCGGGCAGAGACACCTTGCAGTCAGCCACTACAGCCACGTCCGTCTTAACGTTCTTGTCTATCTCAGCTTTGTCAATATCAAGATGAATTATTCTTGCCTGCTTTGCGAATGTGGAGACATCACTTATCACACGGTCACTGAAACGCATCCCGATAGCAATAAGGACATCGCACTCCTGCTCCTTTATGTTCGGAGCATAATTACCATGCATACCCAACATGCCGACATTCAGAGGATGATCGGTTGGCAATGCGGAAAGTCCCAACAGTGTACGGCCTGCAGGTATGCCACCTTTTTCAAGAAAGTCTACCAACTCTTGCTGTGCGTTACCAAGTTCAACACCCTGTCCAACTAACGCCAGCGGCTTCTCTGAATGGTTAATCAGCTCTGCCGCACGCCGCACCGCCTCCTCATTTAGAGTTGGATAAGCGACATAACTGCGCACAAAATCCACCTCGCAGGGCTTGTATTCCGTAGTCTCTATCTGTGCGTTCTTCGGAAAATCAAGCACAACCGGACCTGGCCTTCCTGACCGGGCAATATAAAACGCACGGCTAACAGCCCACGCAATATCCTCTGCACGACGTATCTGGTAGCTCCATTTACTGATAGGTTGGGCCACACCGACAAGATCCACTTCCTGAAATGCGTCTGTGCCCAATGCCGATACTCCTACCTGTCCGGCAATAACCACTATCGGGGTAGAATCCATCATTGCGTCAGCTACGCCTGTCAGAGTATTCGTGGCACCGGGACCGCTCGTCACGAGACACACACCTACGTCACCGCTCACTCTTGCATAACCTTCGGCGGCATGCGCAGCAGACTGTTCGTGACGCACCAAAATGTGCTCAAAAGCTTTCTTTTCCCCGCGCGTATAATCATAAAGAGTATCAAAAACCGGCATTATGGCACCGCCAGGGTAACCGAAAATAGTCTTCACACCCTCGGCTTTCAACGCCCTCATAAGGGCCTCTGCTCCGGTAATTACTTCTGTTGGCATAATATCTATTAATGTTTTTATCTATAGTAATAAAGCAGCAAGAAAGAAAAAAGTAAAACAGAATACACCAAGTTGTTTATCCGCAACGTAAAGAAACAAGCATTACACACCTCATGGCATATATACTTTACCATTTCTTCCATTACACTTATCACTCAATCAATTATCCTCACTCCTCCTTTATCGGCCGAACTCACGCTTTGGGCGTAAGCACGCAAGGCCTTGCTAACCTCACGTTTACGTGTCATAGGACGCTGTCCCCGCGACGCAAGCTCATCGTCACTTAGCCTTACATTGATAGAACGGTTGGGAATGTCTATCTCGATGATGTCACCATCAACTATCTTGCCTATATTTCCGCCTGCCGCAGCTTCAGGAGAGATGTGCCCTATACTTAGGCCCGACGTTCCCCCACTAAAGCGTCCGTCAGTAATCAGGGCGCATTCCGTACCGAGATGCATACTCTTTATATATGAAGTAGGATAAAGCATCTCCTGCATTCCCGGACCGCCCTTTGGCCCTTCATGGGTTATTACAACGCAATCGCCACTCTTGACTTTTCCGCCGAGAATGCCCTCACAGGCGTCTTCCTGCGAATCGAACACCTTGGCAGGACCACTGAACTTCCAGATTGACGGATCTACACCGGCCGTCTTGACCACACATCCATCCTGAGCGATGTTACCGAAAAGCACGGCCAAGCCGCCATCCTTTGTGTAAGCATGCTCAATATCACGTATGCAACCATTGACACGGTCGGTATCAAGCGTACCCCATCGCTCGTTTTTCGACCCCATACGAGTGGAGAACCTACGCCCCGGAGCGCTCTGGTAAATACGGTCGGCCTCAGGATTAACATCGCCCACCGTTATGTCATACATTCTAAGTTGCTCACCGAGCGTCTTTCCATCCACTCTCATCACGCTGCCGTCAATCAATCCCCCCTTGGAGAGTTCGTTCATTATACCGAAGATACCTCCTGCGCGGTTGCACTCCTGCACACTGTATTTCTGCGTGTTCGGAGCCAGCTTACACAGACAAGGCACCTTGCGGCTGAGCATGTCGATATCGCTCATCTTGAAATCGGCACCCGCCTCTTGCGCGACGGCAAGCAAATGCAACACTGTATTGGTACTTCCGCCCATGGCGATGTCAAGCGTCATGGCATTAAGGAATGCCGCGCGTGTAGCTATATTACGCGGAAGCACGCTTTCATCACCATCCTCATAATACTTAATTGCGTTGGTAACTACTTGCCGTGCGGCGTCCTTGAACAGACGTATGCGGTTTTCATGCGTTGCAAGAATCGTTCCGTTTCCGGGCAAAGCGAGGCCTATCGCTTCAGTAAGCGAGTTCATCGAATTGGCTGTAAACATACCTGAACAGCAGCCACACCCCGGACAAGCGCTTCGTTCTATCTCGCTTATTTCCTCATCCGTTACGCTTGGATCGGCCCCTTTGACCATTGCCGTTATCAAATCGGCATTTTCATTGCGCCACCGGCCGGCCTCCATCGGACCGCCGCTGCAGAATACTGTAGGAATGTTAAGCCGCATGGCAGCCATAAGCATGCCGGGCGTTACCTTGTCGCAGTTGGATATGCAAATCATGGCGTCCGCCTTATGCGCATTGACCATGTATTCAACAGAATCAGCAATGATATCACGGGAAGGAAGGGAATACAACATGCCGTCATGCCCCATGGCAATGCCATCGTCAATGGCTATTGTATTGAACTCGGCCGCATAACATCCCATCTTCTCTATCTCGGCCTTTACTATCTGTCCTATTTCATGCAGGTGGGTATGTCCGGGCACAAACTGGGTAAACGAGTTGACTATAGCTATTATCGGTTTGCCGAATTGCTCGTGCTTCATTCCCGACGCAACCCACAGGGCTCTTGCCCCTGCCATGCGACGTCCCTCTGTACATACCGCGCTCCTTAACTTATGTTTCATCTCCTTATGTCTTATCTTAATGTAAACACATTTGCAAAGGTACATCATTTTTGCCGAACGGGCAACATTATTTTTAATTATTTTGACTTAAAACGTCACAACTGTAATTAAAACAGGGTAAAAAGTAACGAATTAATAGATATAAATGCACATACGAACAGGAATTGTGCAATAACCGGACGACGGTCTCATGAAGGATGAATACACGCAACAAAAAAACGGGACGAGCCCGTAAAGACCCATCCCGTCGGATTTTATACTATTGGATTAATTTATTTCGTATTGTCGTTGAATGTTGCAACACGATTGAACTCGACCTGTTCAAAGAGTTTGTCGGTAGCTCCGCAACCCTTTGTCGAGAGGCGGTCGGCTGAAATCTTATACTTGTTGACCAGTATTTTCTTCACTGCCTCGGCACGAGCCTCAGAAAGTTTCTGGTTCAATTCCGTTGAACCTTCGGGTGAAGCATAGCCCTTGATTTCCACCTGTGCCTCAGGATGGTTCTTCATATACTGAGCGATGAGCTCGATGGGAGCGTACTGAGCGGGATCAACAACCGACTTACCCTGGCGGAAAAGTACCGTAGGCTGCAGGTTGGTCACCGTCGCCGGCTTTTCATACTTAGGCGCCGGCTTATTGTTGCAGTCGTCGAGAGCCTTCTGCAAGTCACTTATCTGGCGGTCCTTGGCTGCCAGCTGCGCGTCCTTACCGTTCAAGTCGTCACGCAGGTCGTTGATTTTGGCATTGAGAGCGTCAATCTCTGACTGGTCACGAAGCTCAGCAATCTTGAAGTTGTGTGTGCCGTTGGAGTTCTTGAACTTGTAAATAAAACCTACATTCAGCTGGAAGCCTGACTCGTGTACGTCATACTCAACCTCGTTATCACGAACCATGTTGTTACCAGCAAGAGTCCAAATCATTGCCGGCTCGATGTAAATCTGCCATGCCTTAGCCTTGCCAAGGTTGAAAGCAAAGTCTACAGCCGCTTTAGACGTAAGCTGGTCATCGTTAAAATCGTCTGACGGATGGCCGAAGATGTGCCCCCAACCAAAACCGTAAAGAGCAGAAACCTCGAAGAACCTCGGCTCGCCCTTATATCCACCGAACCAGTTGCTCAAGTTGACCGTTCCCAACAGAGAGGTGTTGATGGAACGTACGAATGTCTTTATTGACGGATAAGGCTTATTGGAAAAATACACATTGCTCTCCAACGCAAAGCCGAACACTGGCGTAAAGTTACGGCCAAGACGGACGCCAAGATTGGGGTTCAGGTCGCTAAGCCAGCTGTGGCCTGTCGTCTTTGTGGCCAAACCGCCATTGACGCCAATGTAAATGTTATCCAAAGTCTTGCTTTCAACTACAGTCTGAGCTGAAACACTTGCTGTCATAGCTCCTACCAAAAGCATTAAAAATAACTTCTTCATGTTACAAATAATTTAATTTAACAATCAATTCATTTCAATTTTTTACCATTATCAACCTATTGTAAGGTAATGCAAAGATACGTAAAAGAAATCACCGGCCAAAAAATTTTCAAGGAATTTACCTTGTCAATTCATAAAAGCCGTTGACAATATTACCTTTAGAACAAAATATCTGTGTTTTATAACAATCCGCTTAACTCATGAACGCCGGTTTTTCAGCCCGCCGCGCCTTTGTTTCTTATACACGATAACAAACCCAACGCCATAACGTCTACTGAAAGCTGAAAAACATATACCTATTTATATATAACGCGCATGCACGGAATGTCATCCTAAATAATCGAAAAACATGCACGCATACGTAACACGCCAAAACATAAACCGTAGCTGGAGAAACAACAGCAAGCGTCCATACCGACACTAACGGCAAAACGCACATTAGGGAAACAAGTGTAGGAACACATGCAGGAGGGGTTCTTCCGCAGTTTTGTTGGATGGCCTTTCAGCAACATAAAATTGAGCACATCGAGTTTTTCTTTTAAAAGATTAAAAATCAATAGTTTTG
>NZ_JACJJG010000053.1 GCF_016899855.1 Marseilla massiliensis | reverse complement strand
TCTTAACGCTGACTTTCAGTTCTTAGTTCTTAATTTCCCGATGCATATTTTCTTAATTCTTAACTCTTAATTCTTAATTAAGTTAGCTCTTAATTAAGAATTAAATAAATATTATGAGGATATCAATCATCGCCGCAGTGGCGCGCAACCGTGCCATCGGCAAGGACAATAAGCTGATTTACTGGTTGCCCGACGACATGAAAAGGTTTAAAGCCCTGACGACGGGACACACCATAATAATGGGACGGCGGACGTTCGAATCGCTGCCGAAGGGTGCGCTTCCCAACAGAAGAAACATTGTATTGAGCCGCACTAAGCACGACTTTCCTGGCTGCGACGCCTACGCTTCAATGGAGGAAGCGCTCAAACACTGCGCTCCCGAAGAAGATATTTACGTGATAGGAGGCGCCGAAGTGTATGCCCAGGCAATGCACTTTGCCGACCGTCTGTGCCTTACCGAGGTTAACGACACGCCCGACAGTGCTGACGTTTTCTTCCCCGAGTACGACGGTTGGCATGAAGTAAGCCGAGAGAAGCACGGCAAGGACGAGCGCCATGCCCACGAATTTGCCTTCGTAGACTATGAAAGGAAATGATAAAAAACCGATGTTTACGGTTAAGTTAACATCGTGATACAACGTAAAAAGCCAAAGGCGGAATTGCTCCAGACCTTTGGCTTTCTTCTTTTTATTGGTTGTTTATTTATTGTCAAGATACTTTCCGACAAATTCTTTCAGGCTTCCCTTACAGTAACCTGTCGTCTTGTCCGTCATCGTTCCCGACGGCGAGACCAGCACATAGTGTGGAGTGCCCGACACGCTGTACTTCGCCGCTATGCCGCTTCGCCCTTTAAGGTCGTTGAGGTTATACCAGGTAATGCCGTGTTTGGTCGACATCTCTTTCCATATTTTCTCTCCGTCAAGCGACAAACCAACGATAACAAGCGAGTCTTTATACTTTTCCGCAATCTCTTTCATCTCCGAAATAGCCATTCTACACGGGCCGCAACCCTCGCTCCAGAAGTCTATCAGGACGTATTTACCCCTGAAGTCGGCAAGATGATGCACGTTTCCTTCAATGTCAAACAAGTCGCCGTCAGCCACGGCTTCGTCTTTCTTTATCTCCTTTGGAGGATATACAACCACGCCGATCTCAGCTCCGTCGGTCGTGTTTTTCCACTCGTCAGACAATCTATCGTACAAAACTTTCACGGCATTCTTGCACTCCTGGTTGTCGGAATACTTCGCAAAGTAGACATCTCCGAGCAAAGCGTCAAGCCAAGCGCCGTTTACCGTCATGCCGGACATTGCCTTTGTTTCGGCAAGGACGATGTTGCCCATGATTACATCCTTGTATTCTGAAAGGCTGTCGAGCGTCAACTTCATGTCTGCCTTTTGACCTTCAGTCACGCCTTTGCCTTTCATCTTGGCACGTAACGAATCTTCCAGTCGGTCATTAAGCTGCATTTCGTTCCACCATCGGCGCGCAGCCCCGACGATTTTCTGCCTCGTCTGCTGCTCGGGAACATCGCTCTCTACATCCCAAGTATACACAAGCATGCTGTCACCGGTTATCTTTACATGGCTGCCAGGACGGATATAAAGGTCAAGGAGCATACTTATAACACCGTCTTTGTTCGCCATCAAACTGAATCCATGCACCCCATCGCCCGACGTCTTGCCCTCGAAGCAGAACGCATTGTCACGAATCGTGTCGTTGGCTGACATGAAAGCATGTCTCCATCTCTCTTATACAGACTTACGACGGCACCGTCAACGTCACCGTTTATACTACCTTCAATCACATAATTACCTTGTGCCCGCACCGTAAACGAGGCAAGCACAAGTACGATCGACAACAAAAATCTACGCATAAAACAGCCCCTTAATCTTCATCTGTTTCTACATCGTCAACAGGCATGTCGAGTATCGGCAGTTGACGGCTGAACGCCGAGTTGAACGAGATTATCGTCTCGCTCCTCGACAGGCCGAGCGGCTGCAGGCGGTCGTGTATGATATTAAGCAAGTGATGGTTGTTAACGGCGTAGATTTTGATAAACATGTCATAATCGCCGGTAGTATAATGACATTCAACTACCTCCGGAATTTTCTTTAGTTCATCAACTACCGCGTCAAACTTCTCCGGATTTTTCAGGTTGAGTCCCATGTAGGCGCATGTCTCATAACCTATTTTCTCCGGGTCGATGATAAACTTCGAGCCTTTCAACACACCCATGTTGTTGAGCTTCTGTATGCGCTGATGGATGGCCGCGCCGCTAACGTTGCACGAGCGGGCTACCTCCAGGAACGGTATGCGAGCGTCCTCTGCAATGAGTTTAAGGATTTTCTTGTCTAATGAATCTAAATTGTGATGCGCCATTGTGTCGTTAATGAATTATTAATAATAAATGGCACAGACGAGCGTCACGGGCCTTACGCCGTACTCATCCGTGCGGAATACTTTTCCGCAAAGATACAAAAAATTATTATTTCCGCAACAAATCGTAAGCAAATTTTTACGATTATGTTATAGATTAAAACCTTGACAGATTTTCAAGAATTATTTTTCGCCTTTTTGTGTGGCAGAATAATTAATTTTTGTAACGCCTGCCCGACGCAACGCCTGGCGCACATCTGACACCAGCCCCATCTCGGTGGAGCGGTCGGCCTTTATCGACACACTCATCATGCGCACATCCTCGGGCGACATACGGGCGCGTTCGTCGGCTACATAATCGGTAACGGTTGGCACGTCAACGTATTTATCGTTAATCTGTATGCGGCTGCCTTTACCTGTCACATGCCCCATTCCGTCGGTCGGGCGCCCTATATAAATATGTGTAACGGCCGACTTCTTAACCATTTTAGTAAGCTCCGTACCCTCGGGCACACGGTATCTTACCTTCAAGGTAACCTCGCGCATGTGGGTGACGGTGATGAAAAAGAAGAGCACCGTAAATATAAGGTCGGGCAACGAAGCCGTGTTAAGCATGGGCACCTCGCGCCTTGTCTGCCTGAACAAACTCATCTGCCGCCTCCTTCCCCACTGTCCGTGGTGGTCTCGGTTATGTGCTGTGGATAGTAGTCGCGTACGGCCTTGCGCTGTTCCGAAGTGCAGAGTACATAGGAACGCCCGTACTTACGCCGCGCGTAAGCGTCGCGCAAGGCGTTGTAAGCCGCTATCACTTCGTTTTGAACTTGGAAATACGAATCGTACGGAGCCCTGCGGTCCACGTCAATCATGAGCATGTGGCGACGGCGGTCGGCCGTCTTGCCTACAAAGGTTGCTACCTGCGAGCGTAAACGGCCTATATCCGACGGTTTCCCGTCGACGAGCAGGCTGCCGGACGGCGTCAACGTGATGGACAATACGTTATCCCTCGATATCTCGGTCACTTCAGTACTGCTGTCGTCCTGGATTGGAGGGAGCGTGCGCGACAGGCCCTTGTCTACGTCCATTGACGTCATCACGAGAAAAAAAACCAACAGTATGAACGATATATCGGCTGTTGACGTTGTATTGAGCTGCGGTACCGTACGCTTTGTATGACGTAAAATCATCTGTTCTTATTTACCTTCCATACATTCTTTAACTTCCTATTGTATCCCGACAAGCCGAACACGACGCCGCAAACAGCCACGAAAAGCAGCACGAACGACGTGTTGATGAACATGTCGGTAGCCTTAAGCCAAAACGTATCCGTATATTCAACACCGTTGACAAGCACAGGCTTCGACGAGCCCAGCAAGAAAGTAACGAGCAGGCTGCCCACAAGCAGGGCCACGGTGGCCCACGCTATCCTGGCCGCGGGGATGTTGTTGACAACGGAAGACGAGCCTCCGCTACGCCTCAGCCCTACTGCCACCGCCGCAACGGCAAGCAGTACGGCCCCGGACACAAGCACATACATAAACACGAGTACGGCATCGGTCAGCAGCGGAGCGTTGAATGACGGGTCATCCTCGTACGGAACGTCGTAGCCAATGAGGAAGAATGCCCCGAAAACAATGACGACCAACGCTACGAGCACGTACAAAACGCGCGTAGACAGCTGCTCGGCATCGAGCTTAACAGGGATTTTGTGTGATGTTTGCGCCGTCATTTCTTCAGCTTATACTTCATTATTATGTCGAGTAACGTTATCGCCGACTCTTCCATCTGGCTGGTAATGTGCTCGATTTTAGACAAAATATAATTATAGAATACCTGCAGGATAAGGGCAGCTATAAGTCCGAAAATCGTGGTGATAAGCGCCACCTTCATACCTGCGGCAACGATAGCGGGGCTTATGTCGCCGGCCGACTGAATCTGCTCGAACGCCATAACCATTCCGATAACCGTTCCGAGGAAGCCCAACGACGGTGCCATTGCGATAAACAATGTTATCCACGAACAGCCTTTCTCGAGATTGGCGGCCTGCACCGAGCCGTATGACGTTATGCTCCGCTCGATATCCTCCATTGAATCATCTATGCGCGAAAGGCCTTGATAACAGATTGAAGCCACCGGGCCACGTGTGTCCCTGCACGTGGACATGGCACCTTCTATGTCGCCCTGCATGATTTGGCCCTCAAGGTCGGCCATCAGTTTCTTGGCGTTGATTTCTGACAGGGTGAGATATATTATGCGCTCTATACAAAACGCAAGGCCGAGCACCAACGCCAACGCCACAAACGACATGAAACCGGCGCTGCCCTCGATATACTTTGTCTTGAGCATTTTATGGAAACCTACACTCTCAACAGGAGCCAGGGTTGAGTCGGGAGCAGCCTCGTAGTCCATTCCGAGCGAATCGTCGGCAGCCATTGCCCCGGCCGAGTCGCCATCAAGCGCGGCCGGCTGGCCGGTATCTGAACTGTCGCCAGCGGCCACAACCGTTGCCTGCGGCGCCTTAGCCTCACCGGACACAGCCGTTCTGCCTCCTTGTGCAGGAGCTGTAAGGCTTTGAGAAAAAGCAAGGAACGTGATTATTGCAATCTTTGCAATGAGGTTATTCATATCCTTAAGGATTAAAAAAACATTCGCGGAAAGAGGGGGATTCGAACCCCCGTGCCAGTTTTGCCGGCTACACGCTTTCCAGGCGTGCCTCTTAAGCCACTCGAGCATCTTTCCCTGCATGGCCGCATAATACGGCTTACGGGGTGCAAAATTATCGTTTTTCCGTTTATTTCGAGCATAAAATCACATCTTTTTTGCTTTTACGCTCCTTTTTTTCGTATTTTCACAGTTCGGCACAAGGTAGCGGCATATCTGCCGGACATGCCGAACACGAGACCAGCCTATAATCATCAACATGGCAGCCGACATACAGCCATGTTGCAAAAGGCGGCGTTTCAGCTTGTCAAAAGCCGTCTATTACACGACAAAAGGCCGCCTTTCACAAGCTGAAAGACGGCCTTTTGCAACGACAGCCACTACAGGGCTTCTACTTATCGGCCAACACGCTGCCGAATACACGGGCTACATTGCCGTTGGTTATGCGGGCAACCTCGTCGGCGCTTACGCCATAACACTCGGCAACACGCTCAAGCACATATTTAACGAAAGCGCTTTCATTACGCTTGCCCCGCATTGGTACCGGCGCCATGTAAGGCGAGTCGGTCTCAAGGACGATACGCTCTAACGGCACGGCTGACGCCAGGACCTCCGGCAGGTGCGACTTCTTGAATGTAAGCACGCCTCCTATACCCAGCATGAAATTGTCAAACGAAAGCAGTTCGGCAGCCTCCTTCTCGTTGCCGGTAAAGCAGTGGAACACTCCACCGGGTAGATCCTTGCCGTACGAGCGCAACAGTCTTACCATCTCGTTCTGTCCCTTGCGGCAATGAATCATTAGCGGCAGACGATATTCTACAGACCAACGCACCTGCTCGTCAAATGCCTCAAGCTGCTCCTTCTCGAACTCACGGCTCCAGTAATAATCCAAGCCAACCTCTCCTATGGCAATGAAAGGACAGTCAGAAGTATCGAGATACGGTTTCATCTTGGCCAAAACATCACGCCAGTCAGCCCTTACCTCCTCCGGATGCAATCCCAACATCGGATAGGCAAAGCCCGGATAACGCGCGCATGTTGCCAACACGCTGCCGACGGTCGGCAGATCTATTGCCGGAATGAATACCATGCTTACGCCTGCGGCCTTGGCACGTGCTACAACTTCGTCGCGGTCGGCGTCAAACTCATGCCCGTCAAGATGTGTATGGGTGTCTATGAATGTCATTGTTTTTTCTTTTTATGGGAGAATAGGGGAAATTAAGAATGAAGAGTTAAGAATTAAGAAAAATATGAATTACTCTTTATCCATTGAAGCTATTTTTCTTAATTCTTAACTCTTCATTCTTAATTTTTTCATTTTTCCTATAATAATATACCACTCCGAGCTTACGGCATTCAGCAAGACGGCGTTCCAACGGCTCATCCTTGAAATGTTCCTCTATCTGGTTCCACAGTTCAAGCAGAACCGCGTCAACCTCAGGACGCACCTCCCTAAGCGCATCAAGCGCTCGCGAGGTACGTTCCCGCAGACGCTTTTGTTGCTCGTAGCAGTCCTTGAAGATGTCAAGGTGTGTGCCAACCATGCCTATAGTAGGATTATATATCGGCCTGCCGCCCTGCCTTACACGCGTTTTTTCGCCCTCAACGGCCATCGCTCCCCACTTAAGCAGCCCACCTACGCTCTTGATATTAGGCAGAGTACGCGCATCGTCGTCAAGACCGTACAAGCGCAACGCGGTTTTCTTGATTTCCCCTCTCTCTACCGACATCATCAGTACTTGCAGGAAATGGCTTACGTACATTACGGCGTTACGTTGCAGTCGGTCGGCTTTACCCACACTTCTAAGCTGGGCCGTGTACGTTACACGATATTGTTCGACTGCGGTAAGCAGCCTGTCGTATGCAGGCTGGGCACGGTTAATCGTGTCCCAGTCGACAAACCGGTTACGCACGGTGTAGAGTTCATTATTCTCAAGCACCGTCTTCAACGCGCGCAAACGCGCAGCGTCAGTCCTTGGAAGTTTCCTGTAAGGCATTTTTTAATTAAAGGTGAAGAGTTTGGAGTGAAAAGTGAAGAGTCAAGAAAAATACAAATGAAACTGTTTGACCCTCCATTCTTCACTCTCCGTCCATTCAATTTTTTCTTTTCATCATCCCGTCAGTATACGCCATAAGCACATCCTTGCGAGCTTCCGGAACATTTACGGCCGCAAGATACTTGCGCCCCTGTTCAAAATAATACCTGATTTTATCGGTAGCCAAACGGTCAATGCCAAGCTCGTCGTAAATACACGTTACTGACGCTATTTTCTCTTTAGGATCATAGTCCTCGGCTGTCATCCATTTTTCCAGTTCTTCCCGCTGAGCCTTGCCAGCCCTGTTATACGCGTTTATCAGCATATATGTCTTCTTGTTGCAAAGGATGTCACCACCGATAGCTTTGCCGAATACGGCAGGGTCACCATATACGTCAAGGAAGTCGTCCTGCAATTGAAAAGCAAGACCAACCTGTTCGCCAAACTTGTACAAGTTATCCGCATCGATGTCAGGAGCGTCAGCCAGTATTGCTCCCGTTTTCAACGCACATGCCAACAGCACACTGGTCTTCAGTCTTATCATCTCTATGTATTCATCCTCAGTTACATCAGTACGTGTCTCAAAATCCATGTCGTACTGCTGGCCCTCCCCTATCTCGAGCGCAGTCTCTACAAAAAGGTCAAGCACAGGACGGAGCTTTGCCTCCGGACACCCCATCATATGACGAAACGCCAATACAAGCATGCTGTCGCCCGAAAGTATGGCCGTGTTAGGATTCCATCTTACATGTACAGTTGGGTGGCCGCGCCGCATGTCGGCATTGTCCATCAGGTCGTCATGCAGCAAAGTATAGTTATGGTATGTCTCTATTGCGCATGCCGCCGGCAGTATGCTTTCAGGGTCTTCCTTGTACATGTTGTACGCCATAAGCATCAACGACGGCCTGATACGCTTACCGCCCATTGACAATACGTATTTCACGGGTTCATACAAACTTTGCGGCCTACGCGTGTACGGTAGGGCTTCGAGGTATGAGTTTACTTTCTCGAGGATTTCATTTGCTGTCAACATAGTATTTTATTTTTCTTTAGTGCAGGTCTTGCTGTTACAACTTAAACACCACAGGTATACTGAAATACGTGCGGCAGGGTTTACCATGATCTTCACCGGGTTTCCATTTAGGCATCATACGGAGCACACGCAAGGCCTCACGGTCAAGCTCAGCGGAAGCCGATTTTATGACTTTAAGGTCGGTTATGCTACCATCCTTATTTATAATAAACGCCACGAGCACCGTGCCTTGCACCTTGCGGCGCTGTGCCGTTATGGGATAGCGCAGGTTCTTCGTCAGCCACTGCACGAATGCAGACATGCCGCCGGGATACTCCGGAAGCCTCTCCACCACCTGAAAGTCAAGCGGCTTGTCCCGCATATCTACAGGATTTGCCTGCATGGCAGGAATAGGTGTGTCCTGTATGGCCGTCACACCGCCAATCCCCATGCCCGAGAGTCTTGACAACACATCGTCTTTTCCTTCACGACTGTTGTCCGCCAACGTCGGAGCGGCCTTGTCCACCACGGTAATCTTATCCGTCTGCCCGGAAACCTTGCGTCCGGCTGATACAGCCGCAATAGCGTCATGACTCACTACAGGCATCATTTCAACGTCCTGCGATATATCATCGAGCACGTCGTCGGAGGCTTCGGGCAGCCCAGCCCTTGTAGTAAACTCAAGTGCCACGACGAACAATGCCAACACTACGACCAGCCCAAGCAGGAAGCTGAACGAGCGCTGGTTCTCCAAATCGGCCTTGTATGATTTCCTTACGTCCACTTCGGCAAGATTGTTTCCACGCCTTCGGCCGCCGACATACTAATCTGCCTTTTTTTACGTTATAATGTGGAACAGACGTGCCAGCCGGCCATTATTAATAATGCAAAAGTAACTCAGATATTTGAAAAAGATGTACCTTTGCTGCAAAAAATAACAGATTTAAATGAAAAAAACCGTTTTTTCGCTTACACTTGCGCTTTCAGCCATAACGGCGGGCGCCCAGGAGAGCCAGACGGCATACAATTTCCTGCGCCTGCCGGTAAGCGCCCACGCCGCGGCATTGGGCGGTGACAACATCACGATCATAGAGGATGACCCCTCGCTGATGTTCGCCAACCCTGCGCTGCTGTCGTCCGTAAGCGACAAGAGCATAAACCTCAACTTCATGACATACATGGCAGGCGCCACCACTGCCAGTGCCTCATACAACAGGATAATAAAAGACAAGGCCACGGTTGCCGTCACGGCGCAATACATGGACTACGGAAAGATGAAACAGACGGACGAGTCGGGCGTGCAGACGGGCGAATTTTCAGCCAAGGACATTGCCATCAGCGGTGTGTTCAGCTATCTGCTGAGCGAGCGGTTGTCCGGCGGAATAACGGCAAAGGTAATCAACTCGTACATAGGCGACTACAGTTCATGGGCCGTAGGTGTTGATCTGGGCCTCAACTATTATGACCCCGACCGTGAATGGTCGCTATCCCTTGTAGCCAAAAACCTCGGCGGACAGCTCAAGGCGTATGATGACGAATACGACAAAATGCCGCTTGACGTGCAGCTCGGCGCCAGCAAGCGCTTCGCCACATTGCCTTTCCGACTGTCGGCCACGCTCGTAGACCTTACACACTGGGACTATTCCGTAATCAACCACCTTGTAGCAGGCGTGGACATCATCCTTTCACAGCAGATATACGTAGCCGCCGGCTACAGCTTCAGACGGGCCGACGAAATGAAGATACAGAGCGGAGCCGACGAGGAAAGCAGCCATTGGGCCGGGTTCTCGTGCGGAGCAGGCCTCCAGCTCGAACGCTTCAAGCTACAGCTTGCATACGGAAAATATCACGTATCATCAAGTTCACTGACGGTAAACGTAACCTACAGCTTATAATAAATATGAAAAAAATCACGATAGCCATCGACGGCCTTTCGTCGTGCGGCAAAAGCACGATGGCCAAAGACCTTGCCCGAACCATCGGGTACACCTACATCGACACCGGCGCAATGTACCGCGCCGTAACACTTTACGCACTGCGCAATGGACTGTTCAATGCCGACGGGTCGATAAAAGCCGACGAGTTAAGAGCCTGTATGGGCGACATCGACATATCTTTCAAATTCAACCACTCGACAGGCCGGCCGGATACATACCTCAACGGAGAGCTTGTCGAAGGCGACATCCGCACCATGGAAGTGTCGGCCCACGTCAGTCCAATAGCAACCCTGCCCTTCGTGCGCCACGCACTCGTTGCCAGCCAACAGGCAATGGGCCGCGGAGGAGGCGTAGTGATGGACGGTCGCGACATCGGCACGACGGTATTTCCCCATGCGGAACTCAAGGTGTTTGTTACCGCTTCTGCCGAAGTCCGCGCAAAGCGACGCTACGACGAGCTGTGCGCCAAGGGCATGGAAGCCAATTATGCCGACATACTTAAGAACGTCGAGGAGCGCGACTACATCGACTCACACCGCGAAGTTTCCCCCTTGCGCAAGGCCGACGACGCCCTTGAGCTGGACAACAGTTACATGACCATCGAGCAACAGAAAGAATGGCTCATGCAAAAATACGAGGAGGCGGCAAGAGATTGAACTACGTGTCAACGCCGCTTAATTGCCGCATCATAACTTATTGAAATTCAAATATTTACAAAACGTTTCCCAAAAGGCCGTCTTTCGCAAGATGAATGGCGGCCTTTTGCGTTGTAAAAGATAGCCTTTTACAAGCCCAAAGGCCATGTATTGAAATGCGGGTGATTTTACTTGACGGCAAGCATGATGTATGCACACAGGCAAGGCTGTTGCTGACGGCACGGATTCTATGCGCTGTCCTTACTCCGAATAATGTAATGTGCGCTTGACAATACGCATTACAGGAAACGATTGTAACAGAAGTTTTTACGGTCAGTGTGCCGATTATAAACAAAAATTAATACCTTTGCACATACGTTTTTCATTTAACATACAACGTAGTAAATGATTATTTAACAATGAAGATAGGACTTTTCATCCCCTGTTACGTCGACGCACTGTATCCTGACGTAGGCGTGGCTACATACAAACTGCTCAAATGGCTTGGACTGGACGTGACTTACCCCATGGGGCAGACATGCTGCGGACAGCCTATGGCCAACGCCGGATTCGAGCGCAAGGCCGTATCCCTGGCCAAGAGCTACGACGAGATGTTCGCCGGATTCGACTACGTAGTGGCCCCGTCGGCCAGCTGTGCCGCCTTCGTCAGGCTCAACCACCCCCGGCTGCTTGCCCCCGGCCACGAGTGCACGGCGGCAGGACGGACGATGGACGTGTGCGAATTCCTGCACGACGTGGTAAAAGTCAACGCACTGCCGGGCAAGTTTCCGCACAAGGTCAGCCTGCACAACTCGTGCCACGGAGTGAGGGAACTGGGCTTGTCGTCACCCAGCGAGAGGAACATCGCACCGTTCAACAAGATTAAAGACCTGCTCGCGCTGGTCGACGGTGTGACCGTGGTAGAACCCGAAAGGGTCGACGAATGCTGCGGATTCGGCGGAATGTTCTCCGTAGAGGAGCCCGCCGTGTCGGCACGCATGGGGCGCGACAAGCTGGAGCGGCACATGGCCACCGGCGCAGAGTATATCACCGGCCCCGACAGCTCTTGCCTGATGCACCTTGAGGGCGTGGCACGCAAGCTGGGCAAGGACATAAAGTTCATTCACGTAATACAGATTCTATCGGCAGGATTATGAGTACACAACATTCAAGAGCGGCACAGGACTTCCTCAGGAACGACAAGAACGCCACGTGGCACGACGCCACGTTCTGGCAGCTCAGGGCCAAACGCGACGACATGGCGCAAGGACTGGACGAATGGGAGGAGCTGCGCGAGGCCGCAAGCGCCATCAAGCGGCATACCGTAACACACCTGGACAAATATCTGGAACAGTTCGCCGACAACGCCGAACGTAACGGCGTAAAAGTACACTGGGCAAGGGATGCGGCAGACATGAACAACACCGTGCTCGACATTCTGAACTCGCACGGCGTGAAGAAGATGGTTAAGAGCAAGTCGATGCTTACCGAGGAGTGCGGCATGAACACGTTTCTCGAGGTGCACGGCATTGACGTGGTGGAGACAGACCTTGGCGAACGCATACTGCAACTGATGCACCAGAAGCCCAGCCACATCGTAGTGCCGGCCATACACATCACCCAGGAGCAAGTCGGACGGCTGTTCGAGGAGAAGCTGGGAAGCGAAAAAGGGAACTATGACCCTACTTACCTGACATACCAGGCACGCCTGAGCCTGCGCAACGAGTTCATGACAGCCGGCGCGGGAATGACCGGCGCAAACTTCGGAGTGGCCGAAACGGGCGACGTGGTGGTATGCACCAACGAAGGCAACGCCGACATGGCTACGTCAATGCCACGGCTGCACATCGTGGCAATGGGCCTTGAGAAGGTAATACCCGACTACCGCTCGCTGGCCGTATTCCAGCGCCTGCTGTGCCGCGCGGCCACAGGACAGCCCACCACGGCATACACATCGCACTTCCGCAAGCCGCGGCCCGGAGGCGAAATGCACATAATACTGGTTGACAACGGCCGCAGCAACATTATAGGAAACCCCGAACACTGGGAGACACTCAAGTGCATACGCTGCGGCTCCTGCATGAACACATGCCCGGTTTACCGCCGGAGCGGAGGCTATTCGTACACCTACTTCATCCCCGGTCCTATCGGCATTAACCTCGGCATGCTCAAGAACGCCAGGAAATACCACGACAACGTGAGCGCGTGTACGCTGTGTTGCTCGTGCGACAACGTGTGCCCCGTCAAGGTAAACCTGTCCGAACAGATATACCGCTGGCGCCAGGGACTCGACGACATAGGCAAGGCCGACCCGATGAAGAAGGCCATGTCAACAGGCATGAAGTACCTCTTCGACCGCCCCGGACTGTACAACACGGCACTGAAGCTGGCCCCACTGGCCAACCACGCGCCACGATGGATGATGTACAACAGCCTCAACGCATGGGGCAAGGGCCACGAAATGCCGCGATTCGCAAAAGAACCGTTCCATGAAGTGTTCAAGAAATTATAGAAACCATGTCAACAAAAGAACATATACTTTCACGCTACAGAAAGAACATCAACGTCGGGGAACAATACGACATGCCTAACCTTGACGCACTGCAAGGCGTGACATACACCGACCCTGTAGCCCAGTTTATAAGCATGAGCAATACAGTAGGCGCAAAAATCGCCGAACTCGAGAAGGACGCAGACATCAACGGACTAATCAAGAGACTGTATCCCGAAGCGAAAGTCTTTGCCAGCAACATGGCAGAGATAACTATAGCTACGCTCAATCCCGACACGGTGGGCACGGCGCAAGAACTGAACGGCACCGACGTGGGCATTGTGCGCGGAGAGCTCGGCGTAGCCGAAAACGGGTGTGTATGGATACCGCAGACGATGAAGGAACGCTCCGTATGCTTTATCTCGGAATACCTCGTCATCGTGTTGAGCCGCCGCGCCATAGTAAGCAACATGCACCAGGCCTATGCCCGCATAAACATGACCGACTATGGCTACGGCACATTCATATCAGGCCCGTCTAAGACGGCCGACATCGCCCAGGCTCTTGTAATGGGCGCCCAGGCCGCCCGCGGAGTAACCGTAATACTTACCGACTGACGCCGGTAACCGACCACCATAACAGTTATAAACACTTACAACATAAAACGCCGTCTTCCACATTCCGAAAGACGGCGTTTTGCATCGTAAAATACGGCTTTTCAGGTTGTAAAAGGCCATCGTTCATATGCCAGGACAATATCCATGATGTAACCAACAGATAATCAATATGTTATAAAAGTTATTGATTAAAGCTCACTTAAAATCGTTAAGCAGCTGTATTATGGTATCAACTTCGTAGTCATCAAGCGTCTGATTAAGCGGAATACTAAGTTCCTCATGATGTATCCGCTCCGTAATCGGCAGGTTAAGACCGGCAAATCCGGCATAGCACAGCTGTCGGTGCGGCGGTATGGGATAATGAATTACTGTCTGGACACCATTGTTGTAAAGGTAGGTTTGCAGCTCATCACGTCTTGTACATAACACAGGAAATATATGATGGACACTTGCTGCACAATATTCTACACTGGGCAGCAACAGCAAAGGGTTGGACACGTTGGCAATGTAACGTTCTGCAATACTCCTGCGAATGTTATTCTCCGCATCAAGATACTTCATCTTAATGCGCAACACAGCAGCCTGTATCTCGTCGATACGACTGTTACGTCCCTTCATGCAAAATACATACTTGCGTGCAGAACCATAATTTCCAAGAGTACGTACAGTCTTTGCCAACTCATCGTCATCCGTGGTTACAGCTCCTGCATCGCCAAGCGCCCCAAGATTTTTACCAGGATAAAAGCTATGGCCGGCTGCGTCACCTAAAGAACCTGTCCGTTTGCTGCCGAATGTACATCCGTGGGCCTGGGCGTTGTCCTCAATCAGTCTCAGTCCACGACGCCTGCACAAATCATATATATATTCGGTATATGCGCAACGACCGTAAAGGTGTACAATCATGACAGCCTTCGTCCGTGGCGTTATTGCTTGTTCTATCAGTCTGTCGTCAACCTGCAACGTATCAAGACGTGGCTCTACGAGAACAGGTTTCAGGCCATTCTCTGTTACGGACAATATTGACGCAATATACGTGTTTGCAGGTACGATTACCTCGTCGCCGTCATTCATTACGCCCATCTCCTTATACGCCCGCAGAATAAGTGTCAGGGCATCGAGTCCATTACCACATCCGACACAATATCTTGTGCCTATATAATCAGCATACTCCTGCTCGAACAAGCGTGTCTGTTCGCCCTGCAGGTACCAACCACTATCAACAACCCGTGCCACTGCCGACCGTATCTCGTCAGCATGCATGGCTGTGACTTTACTTAATTCAAGATATTTAATCATAATGTCCATTCATAAGTATCATAGCATACGCCCCGGCCGCCAAAACCTTCTTTTTGGAATATCAGCGACTCGTTAAGATATCGGCCACCATGTTCGGTAGAACGACCGAAATCAAAATATTTGAAAGAGCCTGAACAGGAGTCTATCAATGTATCAAACAATAAATCCAATGCCCCCATCCGTTTACCCTCAGGCGACGCTGAGATATATTGTGTATGTACGACGTTGTTACATAAATAAACGATTACTCCACCTAATGCTTCGCCGTCAAGATATGCCATATACAGTTTTATATTTGACGGGAACCTACCCATAAGCAATTCCAATTCAGCACAGCTGTGTACCGGCGCTACGCCATACTTACTTTCAAGATTATTGTCAAGGATATTCCAGAACGCCGCCACGTCATCGCTGCTTTCAATAACCACTCCACATGCTCTTGCCCTGTTACGCCCGCGCCGGCGCAATTCGCTGAAACCGAGCCTATTATCAAGAACAATCGTTGACGAGATGTCACGTGATACAATATTCGCATGGCAGACGTTCGTCAACGCATATAAATCTTCTTCCGCCATATACTTTGAATATATCCATGGCAGAGCTTTATACACTACTTTGCGAACGCCATTTTCTTTCAGATATCCGTTTAGTTCCTTGAACAATGAACAGATGTTAGCAGCCCTTGCACTACGATTCGTAACCAG
Organism: Marseilla massiliensis; assembly: GCF_016899855.1. Classification (GTDB taxonomy): domain Bacteria; phylum Bacteroidota; class Bacteroidia; order Bacteroidales; family Bacteroidaceae; genus Prevotella. The sequence continues at coordinate 3,525 of NZ_JACJJG010000053.1, read as the reverse complement.
TCCTCCATATGTCAAACCCTGGTGCGAATATAACACACCGTTACGGATATTAGCTGGTAACACTGCAAATAGCTTACCTTTACAATAAAACATCAACGAAAAATCATGGAATCTGTCGGCATGATAATCCATATAGTTGCGGTTGAACAGGAACGTTCCGTTCTTTGAAAGGTCAATAAAACCATTCCACGCACATTTTTCGTCGGCGGAATATCTGTTTATCTCGAACATTTTACATAATCTAAAAACTCATCATAATCACGGATGTAATCACCCTCATCATATAAATCTGAAGCAAGGACAAGGCATACGGCACCAGAAGAAAAGTCATCAAGCGTACGCCATATTCCTGTTTCGACAAACAATCCTTGATAAGGATGATTCAGCAGGTATGTATTTTTATTATTTCCATCATCAAGAGTTACATGGAAACTGCCACTAACAGCAATAATAAACTCCTTACATTCCTTATGCGCATGACCACCACGGCATTCTCCTCCAGGTACATCATATACCCAGTAAACCCGCTTTATATCGAATGGCATGTCTTTCATGCTTTCTGCCACTGTAAGATTACCACGAGGGTCAATTATTTTCGGAAGGCACAAAACCTTGCCAATTGTTTTTTCCATATTCGTTTTTTATTAAAATTAAGGTTACTTTACGCTTTTACTTACACTCTTGTTTTGTCGTTATTTCCGGCCCGTAGATACTTTTACAACCCATGGCATATACCTTTGCAACATGTAAAATGCGCCAAGCAATAACATGACTACGGAAGTTATCGTTGCAATATACGCCAAGATATATTCAATACCAGTATCGGGCTTTATAAGAATGTAGGCAATTCTTTTCATTTCGTACAATATAAGCCAGTTTGATGCATAAACAAAGAATGAAGAAGATGTCAGGAAATGACTGACACGGCAGACTTTTTTCTTTATAAATAATGCTGATATGTCATACGCAACAATAAGTCCGGCAAGCTGATTTATCTTTTTCAATCCATTGGCAACAAATGGATAATCAAGTATCATTAAAGCATATACTATCGAAACTAACACATACACAAATGCTGCCGGTTTGAATAATCGGCCAAAAGTCGACATCATGTCACTCTGTCCTATGCTCATACATGAACCTAGCGAAAAAAAGAAAAACGCAGTCAAAAGTTGATTGACATGGCCAAGCGGGAAAAGACCTGCCACGAACCAACACAATCCGAGGATTATCATCACAACATTCCTTATCAAACAAGACCTACTCAACATCTTGAATATCAGTGGAGTACATAGTACTACGACCATCAAATCCCGGACAAACCAAAGCGGACTATCTTGTGGATAAATTTCGTTCATCTCAGAAACACCGTCATGAGTTATTCCAAAGCCGGTATTCCAGTAACTCATTAATATTGCCCCGATAGACCAATCATAGTCTGACATGACACGTGGTTGCTTGAACAGAAATGCGAAACAAGGGAAAGTTAATAACATTATTTTCAATATAACAGCCGTATTCCAAGTTAAATAGGGAATAAACAACGACTTAGACCTGTTCTTCAGTTTGCGTATATAGACTTGTCTATCAAACTTTATGTTCAAGAAAAACACATAACCTGAGATAAAGAAATAGACAGGTACACTCTGATCGAGAAACATTCCGCTTAAAAGACATACAAGTCCTTCAAGCGTAGTGTTTCCCTCCAGTTCAATATAAGCACCCGGATATACCACATGTATGGCTATAACGACAACAGCCAATGGAAATCTTAGAAGGTCCAGGCTTTGTGAACGTAGATTGTTTCTGTCCATCTAAAACATCTACATGTTATTACATAACTTCATCCCCATCGGATTTCTTACTTAATAACGGTGTCCGCCAGGCGCTTGGCCTTGTCCCTCAGGGCCGTGGTGTCGGCGTCAACGTCGCCGTAACAGAGCACAACGCCCATGCGGCGGCCTACGTGTTGCTGCTGTTTTCCGAAGATACGCAGGCGCGAATAGTCCTCACTGGTTACGTCAAGTAGGTTGTATTCCGGTTCATGGTCGGCTTCTTCTTTTGCCAGTACAACGGCGCTTGCTCCGGCATGCTCAAGGTGTATGGCAGGAATAGGCAGCCCCATGACGGCGCGGAAGTGCAGCTCGAACTCGTTAAGGTTGAGCGTATGGCCGAGCGTTACCATACCCGTGTCATGCGGACGGGGCGAAAGCTCGGAGAATATCACGCCCTTGTCCTTACTCAGAAAGAACTCTACGCCCCATATTCCGGCACCTGTAAGCGCACCCGTCACGGCTTCTGCCATGCGTTCTGCCTCACGAAGGTCGGCTTCGGGAATTGCAAACGGCTGCCAGCTCTCGCGGTAGTCGCCGCCTTTCTGTACATGACCGATGGGCGGACAGAACAGAGTCGGGCCATTTTTCTGAGTCACCGTCAGCAAGGTAAACTCACTGTCGAAGTGTATAAATTCCTCGATTATAATCTCCTTAACGTCGCCACGACTACCTTCCATCGCCGCGTTGAACGCTCCTTCCAGCTCGTCGTCTCCCTTTACTACACTCTGTCCGTGACCTGATGACGACATGAGCGGCTTGATTACGCACGGAAAACCTATCTCCTTAGCGTGCTCCTTCAGTTCGTCAAGCGTCTTGGCGTAGAAATACTTTGCAGTTTTCAGTCCGAGTTCCTTGGCGGCAAGGTCACGTATTGCCTTGCGGTTCATCGTGAAGTTGACAGCCCTTGCGCTCGGAACAACCTGTATTCCCTGCTCCTCAAAGTCGAAAAGGCGCTCCGTACGGATAGCCTCTATCTCCGGAACGATGATGTCAGGACTGTGTTTCTTTACCACATTGTCGAGAGCATCGCCGTCAAGCATATTGAAAACCTCGCACTCGTCGGCCACCTGCATGGCCGGAGCGTTTGCGTAACGGTCGCAAGCCACAACGTACTGTCCGGCACGTTTCGCCGCGATTACAAACTCCTTGCCCAGTTCTCCTGAGCCTAACAAAAGTATTTTCTTCATGATTCTTATTTTTAGAGTTGACAAGTCGACGAGATACAAGCAGACAAGGAGATTTGATTTTGCTACAAAATGCTATTTAGTCATATCTCCTTGTCTGCCCGTCACTCGTCAACTTGTCTGTTGATTAATTGCTTTACCATCTGCCATTCGGGCGAAACAGCCATCTTGCGAAGGTTCGCCTCAATTATTTTAAGCATTGTTTCGTTACTTACATGACGCTCCTTTGCGATGTCTTCCAATGGCTTCACGTCGTTGCCGAACAGTCCGTAATACTGCTGTAGCATATCTTCCTCGTCGGCATACACGAGATGCATGATATGCTTTATGTAGTGTTCCACCTTCTCGCTTACGCAATCCGGCTCCTTGCCGAGGCGTATCAGAAAGTCCTGAAGTTCTTGTGAAAGTATATCCATATTCTTCTTAAAGATACAAGTTGACAAGCAGACGAGCGGACAAGGAGATTAGCCTTGTTGAATGGTATGGCTTAGAATAATCTCATTGTC
>NZ_JACJJG010000052.1 GCF_016899855.1 Marseilla massiliensis | reverse complement strand
GCTATTCAGGCTTCGCGGGACTCGTACTTCTTTATTAAAAAGTTGACGAGTTGACAAGATACGAGCAGACAAGGAGATTTGTTTAGTTGCTTAATATACAACAAAGCATTTCTCCTTGTCTGCTCGTATCTTGTCAACTCGTCAACTAAGCAAATCTCCTTGTCCGCTCGTCCCTTGTCAACTCGTCCCTAATTATTGCCACGTTACGGGCACATTTTTCAGCTGAATGCCCGTCGTAATGTTACCTCCCAACGAGCGGACATCGCCGCTTAGGTAGTAACCCACATACACAACGGGTAACATTGTAACTGTAGCGGGCACTTTACTTAGGCTTGATATCTCAAACTTTACAGGCAACCCTGCCGGCATGTTCTTGGCTTCGGCATAGTCGTTACTTTTGTATTCGTTGCCGTCTGCGTCGTAACCTGTCACGGTATTGTCACCGATGTGTACGTTGGAGTAGTTCAAATCTTTCGATGTTGCCTTCAAAGTGATAGTCACGGTGTTGTTTGCGGCATTGCCGACAGCCTCAACAAACTCAACATCAAAGTGCTTCGCGGCAGGATTACCGACACTTACACCCGAAGCTCCGACTACAAAATTCACGGCCGAAGTAGAGCTTTGGGCTGTCGTTCCAGTACTTTCAGTCGTCTTCTCGCCCGTTATGGCTTCCTTGACAACGTTTTCCGCCGCCTTCTTCAGCTTCTTGAAGAACTGCGCGTCGGCCTGTTGCGGTATTGCGAAGATGGCTATTGCCACCAAGCAAAGAGTTCTGATAGCTTTTTTCATAATTAAAACGGTTTAATGTTATACAATAAATATAAGGTCATTGGTTCTCTGCCCTGCGCTCGTCAATCTTCCTGTTGGCCTCGTTGCGTGCATTTGCCGTAAAGTGTCCGTTGCCGTCTTTGTCCCAAAACATCTGCTGGGGCTGCTGCTTCGACGCCTCTTTCGACATGAAGCCGAACGCATATATTGCGCCGACTACTACCGCAGCGACCATCAGCACTTGCAGGAACAGCTCAAGCAAGGCAACGATAAGCAGGAATATCGCAAGGCAAACGGCCACTACGCACACTAAGGAGAACGCCGTGAACACGGCTCCCTGGCGCCAGCCTGCCGAGCGGACGTTGCGCATCAGGGCCCAACCTACGCCGCCTACCACGAGCACGGCGAACACAACGCTGGCTATTACGCTCACCGTATCGTCGGAAACGCCGACGATACCCAACACGATTGCAAGGACAAACGCTATCGGGAAGGTAAGCACGAGGCAGATGAACATTGCCTTCATCGACAGCTCCTTGCCTATATGTTCCTCAACGGCGCCCTTGAAAAAGAATACTTGCAGGACCTGGAACGCCACAAACAAGGCAAAGGGCACCAGCTTGAACAGCTTTGAGAAGAAGCCGTACTTGTCTGACGTGCACCACCACAGGCTGTTGCCGCCCAATACCGAGTATATAACAATTTCAAGAATGGTGGCCGCAAGCATGCAGCCAGCCGACGCAAAGAGCAGCTTCGATGACTTGCTGCCGCCCTTCATGTAAAGCAGGGTAAGGCCGAACGCGGCGGCCACGATAATGAACACGAGCCAGAAAGGCAGTGTCGAGGATGTAAGAAATTCTTTCATTTGAATGTTGTTTTTCAGTTATGCCGGCATGTCTGACCGCTGCCGGCGGCTGACTTGCCGGCCAAAAACAGCGCCGGCGGCCGACGTCATGAAGCCGGCGGCGGGCTACATATTGAGAAGTTTACGACCACCAGCGTAACACCTTGATTCCCAATACGTTATAAAAGGCCATCTTTTAGTGTGCGAAAGGTAGCCTTTTGGCGTGTAAAAGACGGCCTTTTACAATGCGATTAACCGTCTTTTACACAACGTCCGGCCGTGCCACTCCCCTCAAGGAGCTACTTTCTCATGTCAATCTTCCAGTTGCCTTCCGGGTCTTTCTTCAGCTTAACCTTGTCGTCGCTCGTCTTTTTCTCATACTCCATATGCACAGCCACCACAGCCTCGGTGCCGTCTTCAGACACTTCCTCCGACTGTATCTCGTACGATTTCAGCTTGCCGTAGTTGGCATAGGTAGTGTTCACCTTGCCGTTCATCATCGCCACAAACTGCTCGCGCTCACCCTCTGTCTCGGGACTCTTGCCGTCAGGAAAGTAAATCAGCGACGCCATCTTCTCCCCGTCCTGGTCCTGTATAGCCTTGATAAACTGCTCGGTAACGCCCTTCGGCGTATTGCCGCCGCCACATGAAGCGAGCGTCAGCGCGGCGAAAACCGCGGCCATGAATGCAAATAACTTCTTCATAAATATAATTTTTTGGTTAGTAATGTCATTTAAAACGCCGCAACGGTAGCCAGGCGGCCGTTATTGCAGATGTCGGACGGCAGCACGCAGCGTATAAGTCCCAATCCGGGCAGGCGGAACTCATGCCTGAACGTCCCCACGAGCGGTATTCCGGCCCGGGCATAAGCATGCATGACAAGCTCGCAACAGTACATCCTCGACGTGTCGGAATCGTCATAGTCATGGTCGAACAGCGTCCCCCTACGGTATATCTCCACGGCCTCGCGGGCTGCCACGGCAGGCGCCACGGTATCGCCCCGCAGGCGCTTCACCTCGCCGATGTCGGCATTCAAGGATATAAAGAACTTCTCCGGCGTCTCCATTTTCACCCTGTCGGGGTCGCCCTCATAGTCAGGCTCGCCAGGAACGGCGTGCACCACCATCATCACCCCGCACGAATCAACCACCATCCCGACGTGGGAGTACTGTCCGTGGCGGTCGGCCGCAAGCACGGCACGGCTCGTAAGGCCGTTGCCACGGCGGAACACTATGTCGCCCTCGCGCAGCTTCAATCCGTCGGGCAGTATGCTGCGGGCGTCCTTACGACCGCATGACGCAAGCGCAATAACGGCAATGACAACAATTGCGACATAGGAAGAAAACCTTGCGCAGCCACGCAGACAATTCCACATTATACTCGTTTTGTGCAAAAATAAGAATAAACATGAACCACACAATAACGGAATACCGTGATTTTCAAGACGTTCGATTATGCCAAAATGAAAACTTTTAGTATCTTTTCGGCACGAAAATAGGATGCGGTTCGGCAATGTCAAGTCAAAAAACTTCGTTTTTTTCTTGCCATTGCGCTCACCTTTCACTATATTTGCAACATGACCACGCCTGCAAAATATTTCACCTTAATAATATAACAGCACCATGAAAACCTCGAGACTACTTCTGATTGCCATCATGTTAACGGCCGCCGTAACAGCGGGATACGCCGAAACACTTGACAACCTACGGCAGAAGGCAGAACAGCTGCACGCCGAGGGCAAGAACGACTCCGCCTTGCTCGTAGCCGAAAAGGCTCTCGAAATAGCCGTTCCCGACAACGACACAACAGCCATCATCGGCTTGAACTCGTCAATGGGAGTATACCTGCGCACGCTGGGACGCCTCGACGAAGCCCTGAAGCACTACAACACGGCAATGCGCCTGTGCACCACCGACGCCTTCAAGCGCAACGCCGACGAGGAGGCAAGGCAGGAAGCAGCCACGCTCTACCTCAACATGGCAACACTGCACGTGGACATGCAGCATAAGGACGACGCCCTTTACTACGCCAAACTGGCTGCCGACTGGGCCATGAAATGCGCCGACAAGGAACTGAAGGCGCAGCTGCTGGCGCAAGACGGACTGATATTCCTCATGTGCGGAGACAACCGCGAGGCGGCACGGCAGCTCACAACAAGCTACGAACTCGCCATGCAACTCAAGCTATATCCTGCCGCCCTTAACGCCGGAGCATACATGATAGCCGTAGCCGACCGCCTGAACGACGCCACGGCAGTCGGCCAATGGCGCGACAGGTGCAGCCGCATAGAAGGCAAGGTTACCGACACAATGGCGCTGATAGCCTACTACCAGATACAGTGCAGCGTGGCTATGAAGCACGAGAATTGGCAAGAGTCAATAGCCCTCTTCAATAAAATCCTGTCGACAGAAGGTGTCGACGCCATGCCGTTCGTGGTCTACGACTGTTACAACAACATGCACGAGGCATGGGCAAAGCTTGGCGAATGGCGCAAGGCTTACGAATGCATGGGCAAAGCCGTGGCGCTGAAAGACAGCCTTTTCGAGAAAGACAAGGCTGAAAGCCTGCGCGAACTTACAGTAAAATACCAGACTAAGGAAAAGGAACTGGCCCTCGCCCGTAGCGAGACCGAGCTGTCACGCACACGCATGTACATAGCCATCGGCGCATTAGTGGTACTGGTCTGCGCCGTACTCGTATCGCTTTACGTGCAAAGACAGCGCCGCAGGATACGCGAAAGAGAGGCCGAGTTCGCCAGGTTGAAGGCCGATACCGACCGCAGGCTTACCCGCCGCTACCTCGAAGGACTGGAGAGTGAACGTGAAAGGCTGGCAAAAGAACTGCACGACGGCGTATGCAACAACCTGTACACCCTGCAGGTTATGGCCGACAACAAGGCTTCCGGCGCTACAGAACTGCCTGAACGGCTTAACGAAATACGCGAGCAGGTAAGGCGGGTATCACACGAATTAATGCCTCCCGAGTTCAAATACGCCGACATCTGCATGGTAATCTATGACTACGTGGCAAGTACTGCCGAAGCATCGGCACGCAGGATAACCTTCACCGCAATACCCGACGATGCCGACTGGAGCACAGTGCCCGATGCCACGGCTCTCGAACTGTATCGCATTACGCAAGAGGCCGTAGGCAATGCCGTCAAGCATTCCGGCGCAACTGACATTGGCGTAGAGCTTAACATGACGCAGGATACGCTCACACTAACCATTACCGATAACGGAAGCCAGGGCTCGCAACAAGGCGGCAGCGGCATAGGCCGCCGCACAATGAAGCAACGCGCCGAGGCGGCAGGCGGTAAACTGACAGTTAACAGGCACGCAGGCGGTACGACGCTGAACGTTGTCGTACATAGGAAAGCATAAAGGCAAAACCACGGATTTCCGTTATTGCAGATATGGATGCATGGTATAACTTTGCCCCGATGAACGAGGCACAAAGATATTTATTGCAAGACAAGTCTGTCGCCGTTGTCGACGACCATGCGCTTATACTTGAAGGATTCAAGAGCTTGATGCAAGGCTGCGGCGTGGAGAACGTAGAGACATTCATCCGCGCTGCCGACCTGGTTAACGTACTGACGCACAGAAGATTCGATTTATATATCATCGACATCGGCATGCCCGACATCGACGGCTTCGAACTGATTGACATAATACGCTCGACACATGCCGACGCCCGCATAATAGTAAACACCATTCATGAGGAAATATGGCTGCTCAGGCGAATGCTGGACAAAGGCGTCAACGCCATAATGTTCAAGTCTACCGACTTTACACAGATGGTTGACGCCATGACTGCCGTCATGAACGGCGGACAATACTTCTGTCCGGGACTGAAAAAGAAGCTGTACGGCTGCCGCCAACATATAGAACATCCGTCAGAGCGTGAAATAGAAATCCTCAAAGCGCTCGCGGGAGGATTCACGTCGAAGGAGATTGCCTCACGACTGTTCATTTCAGAGAACACGGTAGAGACCCACCGTAAAAGCCTGTTCGCGAAACTTGGCGCACGCAACATGGCTGACCTCATCGTAAAAGCCATCACCCGTGGATATATCAGCGCACCTGAAATAATAAAAGACAATATCAAATAAAACGTTGGATATTGTCGGCGTATATTCGTATTTTTGCAAATTAAACAGTTTAAACCGCAAAAACATGAATACGGACATTACGACTTTCATATCAAAATACCGTGAAGCATTCGGCGAAAAGCCAGAACTGCCCATCGTTTTCTATTACAGCGATACCCCAGCCGGCACCAACGGCAAGACGGGAGGCTGTTTTTTCAAATGCCTGTACGCCGCAAGGGAAGGACAACCGATAAGCCTCAACGCCGAGACCATAGGCTGCGGTGGAGGCAAACTATACACCGGCTTTGCGCCCATGCCGCCACACGTGCCGTCATTCGTATCCGAAAAAGAGCGTTACAAGGCCTCACCCGCCGATGTTACGGAGTGCATTGACAAGCTCGACATAAGGCTTACGACAAGAAAATACCTGAACTTCGTACGCATAGACAAGGCCGAGAGCCTTGACATGATTGAGGGACTGCTATTCATTGTCACGCCGGACATACTATCAGGACTGGCCGCATGGGCTTTCTTTGACAACAATTCAGACAGCGCCGTATCGTGCCCGTTCGGCTCAGGCTGCTCATCGGTAGTGGCACAGGCCGTACGCGAGAACCGATTGGGCGGCCGACGGACTTTCATCGGCATGCTCGACCCATCGGCACGGCCGTACATCGGCGCCGACGAACTAAGTTTCGTGATACCCGCCGTGCGCCTTCCCGAGATGTTAGATACCATTGACCGATGCTGCCTGTCGGGCACTCACGGATGGACGAAAATTAAAGAAAGGATTAACGGACGGATGGAATAACCGCCGCCCGTTAATCCTACACTATTGATAAAAGCAGTCATTACACCGCCGGACACGTTGATACAGCGTCAGAAACTCTTTGCTTTTATCATCTTTCCGTCAACAACAAAGTCGGCATTAGTCGGCGAATAATACACCGTGTACGGCTTAATGTCGGTCATGCTGCCTTCATCCACGCCGGAGTCAAGCACGACATTAAAGCCGTCGAGCTTTTTCGTGAACACCAGCCGGCAGCCGTCCACCTTTCCCTTGTATATTGTCGTGCCGTAATATCTCATCGAACCAGTGTTGACATTCACATGACTATGGGCTACCGACATGTAGACCACGTCACCCTTGCGCATGAAATCGACGCTGTGCAGCGTGCTATTGTCGTCGCTAACATACTGCCCGCTACGCCCGAAGGCCTCATCCGGTATGCGAGAAGCCTCACCTGAAAGCGGGTTTGCAAGTTCTCCGGACACGTATCCGGTAGTTCCGCCGGCAAGGCTGACCTTATACCAGCCCTTATCCAAACCCGCATAAGCAAACGTCATGCCCGCCTGCGCCTTCATTACGGGGGCGCCTGTAACGGGAGCGGTACGTATATTGACATCGCTCTTGATTATCTCAACAAACTTACAGGCCGACGACGGCGCGAACGTATATCCCTCGCCGAAAGCTATCGAGCCGTCGGCCGCGTTATACGTTACCGTCATGCTCTCCTTCTGTTCCGGCATACCGTACCTCAGACTGTAATACTTTACCTGAGCCTTGTTGCCCTGTATGGCCGTAACGTCGGTTATTATCCAATAATCCGACACAAAATCGTTCTCCACTTGCAAGTAACCGTAACTCTGACCCGCCTCGTCAGACAACTTGATTGACTTATCGTAAAGATTCATTTTCAGCTGTTCATACTGCTCGGCAGTGTTGTTTATCCACACACCTCGAAACGGATTGTCCGCATACACGGGGACAACACACGGCATAAAAGCCAGCAAGAACATAGTCGATAACAGCAGGGTTAATGTTCTCTTCATAACAATTGTTTTGCGAAACAAGCTCTTGCCTACCTTGCTCCACCGTGCGCAAGAGCTTTATAAACGCACGGCGGAAAGAGAATGCAAAAGTAAATATTTTTTATCAAACCGCTCATATGCCAAGGCGATAAAACGCCTCATAAGGCCGGAAGGCTCTAGTTTAACAATACGTTGTAAAGTGGCATATTAATTGCATATCCATTTTAAAAAGGAGGAAATCATGACGTATAATGAAATCTTGTCAGCCGCACAGTCTTTATCAGAGACGGAACGGCAATCTTTGGTGCAGGCATTGAGCGCAGGCAATCAGTGCGAAGCGACAGTCCCTGAAAGCTCACGCCTGTCTGCCTTATTGGAAAAACAGGGCTGCTGTCCTCATTGTGGAGGCAACCATTACTACCGTTTCGGCAAGGATCACGGAACGCAACGCTTCAAGTGCAAGGATTGCGGCAGGACGTTCACCGAATACACCGGCACATGGCAGCAGAAGCTCCACAAGAAAGGGCTTGTGAAGGCATACATGCACCTGATGTCCGAACAGAAATCCCTTGACAAGATATCCGCCGCCTTGCACATCAACAAGAAGACGGCCTTCGACTGGCGGCACAAGATATTGCGTTCCCTGAAGCAAGATGAAGGCGGTTCGTTCTCCGGAATAACCGAAAGCGACGAGACGTTCTTTGACAAGTCAGACAAAGGCAGCCGACATCTGAAACGCAAGCCCCGCAAGCGTGGTGGAGAGGCAAAAGGCAAGGGCATGTCCAAGGACAAGGCCACCGTCATAGTGACAGCTGACAGGAAGAACGACCTCAACATGACGTTTTGCGGCTATGGACGGCTGACGAAGGCGGAAATCACGGAAAGCCTGCGCACCCCTCTGCCCAAAGGGACCGTGCTGTGTTCGGACGGCCATGTCAGCTACAAGGGGTATGCAATGGACAACCATATTGAACATGTCGTAATCAGGGCAGACCTTGGCCGGCATGTCAAGAGGGGATTTTTCCATATCCAGCATGTCAATTCCCTGCACAACAGGCTCAAGAAATGGCTTAACGGAACATTCTGGGGAGTCGCCACGAAGTACATGCAGGACTATCTCAACTGGTTCAAGGTGAAAGAGACCGTGCTGAAGTTCTGCAATGACCAGGCCGACGAACTGCTTGGGCTTTCCATGAACCACTATAATGTCAAGTTTGCAACGGTATAATTAACTAGAGCCGGCCGGAATTATACAATAATGTGTGCAGCACGGACAGCATGCCCTACAAAAGGTAACCTTTCACAATGCTATTGATGGCCTTTTACCTTGCGAAAAGGCACAAAACGCAAGGCAAAAGGCCATCAATCACGAAGCAGTTATTCCGCGATTACCATTCCTGCCTACGGTATTCGCTCGGCGACATGCCACAGCCCTTTTGAACATGCGGTTGAAATGTTGCGAATACTGGTATCCCAGCTCGTATGCAATCTGGCTTACGGTCTTGTCAGAACCAATAAGTTTCTCCTTCGCCATCTCCATAACCTTGTCTTGTATGCATTCCTGCGCCGTCTTTCCCGTTTCTTTTCTCACGAGATCACCAAAATAGTTTGGCGACAAGCATACCTTGTCGGCAAAATACTTGACTGAGGGCAGTCCGTCCAACAAGGGCCTGTCGCTATGGTAATAATCGTCAAGCAGAGCTTCAAACCGCTCCATTACGCCCTTGTTGACATCCTTGCGGGTAGCGAACTGGCGGTTATAGAAGCGCATGCAGTAATCCAGCAACAGCTGTATAATACGTGCCATGATACGGTTCGTAAGCCTGTCAACAGGGCGCATCAGTTCCGTCTTAATCTTGTCGAGACAGTCGACGAATGTCGTTTTCTCCTGTCCTGACAAGTGAAGGGCCTCTGTCGAGTCGTAAGAGAAGAACGAATAGGTCCTCATCTCCCGCTCAAGCGGCGTACCCTTGATTATATCCGGATGGAACAGCAGCCCCCGGGCCGTCGGCTTCATGCCCTCAAGCATCTCCGTCTCGGCCACCTGGCCCGGTGCAAAACTTACCACCGTGCCATCGCGGTAGTCGTATGGCAGGCGGCCATAGCGTATGTCGCCGCATTTAGTATCCTTCAGGAAGATGGCATAAACGCCATAATGTACGGTGAAGGATACGGGATGGCGCGTTGCATTGCGCAAGTCTATCACGCCCACAAGCGGATTCATCATTTCAAGCCCGAACAGGTTACAGTAGTCCTCAACAGTGTCCAATCTTATAATTTCGTCCATAATCTTCAACTATATAACGGCCAAATGAAAAACGCACGGCATGCAGACGCCGCCGGCAAGCCTTAAAGGCATTGCTTCATTGGCAAAGTTAATCATTTTATCCGTAAGCAGGACAAGAGCCGGACGCAAATCCGTAAATGCGTTACAAACGTCAGTAAGTCGGGTATCGTCACATGACTTTACTTGCACTAATTTTGCAACCGGAACAAGTAACGATACAGGCTGTAAGCCGCCACGACCGTACATAGCGAAGAATTTTTTACAGTATAACATTAAATAAAACAAAAAAGACATGATGACTATCACTAACATGAATTATGCCCAGTACATCCACACACACGTAATGTTCGGCGCGGGGATGCTCGACAAGCTGGGCGAACAGCCTCTTCCGGGTAAGAAGGCGCTCATTGTAATATCCAACGGCAAGTCGACACGTGCCAACGGATACCTCGCCCGCACTGAAGAACAGCTGGCAAAGGCCGGCGTTGATACCGTGGTGTTTGACGGAGTGGCACCCAATCCTACAGTTGCCAACGTCAACGCAGGTGCCGAGGCGGCACGCAAGAACGGCTGCGACTTCATCGTAGCACTGGGCGGCGGCAGCGTGATGGACTGCTCTAAAGCCATCGCCGTAATGGCAACCAACGACGGCGAACTGTGGGATTACGTGACGATAGGCTCGGGCAAGGGACGCCCGATAACGTCAAGACCGCTGCCCATCGTGGCCATAACCACAACGGCAGGCACGGGTTCAGAGACCGACAACTCGGGAGTTATAACCAAGGAAGACACTTTCGAGAAGGCCTTTATCGGCGATGCGTCGTTGTTCCCGACACTTTCAATCGTAGACCCGGAGCTCATGCAAAGCGTACCTCCTGTCTTCACGGCATACCAGGGGTTTGATGCGCTCTTCCACAGCACCGAGGGTTACATCGCCCGTGGCGCCAACCTCATGAGCGACATGTACTCGCTGACAGCGATAGAGAACATCGCCAAATACCTGCCACGCGCCGTAAAAGACGGCAATGACCTTGAGGCGCGCACCCGTGTGGCATTCGGCAACACCCTGTCGGGCGGCGTAATGTGCCTCACACTGATAACGAGCGAGCACGCACTGGAGCACGCTCTCTCAGCATACCACCCCAACCTGCCCCACGGAGCGGGACTTATAATGATAAGCAGGGCCTATTACGAGTATTTCATCGAGCGCCACGCATGCGACGAACGCTTCATCCGCATGGCACAGGCTATGGGCATTAAGGACGCCGACAAGCCCGAAGACTTCCTTACTGCGCTTACCCGCCTGCAGGAAGAATGCGGTGTGGCCGACATGAAAATGTCTGACTACGGTATCCGTCCGGAAGAGTTCGAGACCCTTATGCGCAACACACGTGAGGTGATGGGTATTATGTTCACCAGCGACCGTGCGCAGATGAGCGACGAGGACATAATCGACATCTACAGGAAATCGTACAAATAAAAAGGTGCAAAATACAGAAACTAACAGCCCTTAAACACCGACAATGATGAAAAAACTATTTTTATACATGCTGATGTTGCTCATTGGAGTAACTACTTCGGCCTGCAGCAGCGGCTCGGACACTGTGCCCGAGCCGCCCGTAGAAGAGGAAGAAGGCGGCAGTACGGGAACTGTCGGGAGCTTCAAGGTGAACATCATCGTGGGCAACAGCACAATTACAGCCACCATGGAGGACAATGGAGCCGCGCGCGACTTCATGTCGCGGCTGCCGCTTGAAGTGACATTAGAGGACTACAACAACGGAACGGAAAAGATATTCTACCCCGAACCGGCACTGAGTCTTGACGACACGCCGCGCGGATGCGCCCCCGTGCCGGGCGACATCACCATCTACGAGCCGTGGGGCAACGTGGCGATATTCTGCAGGGAATGGTCGGAAAGCGGCTCGCTGATAAAAATCGGGCACATCGACGGCGACGGTATCAATGCCCTTATTGGCACAGACGACGTGCGGGTAAGGTTTGAACGGCCATAAACCGTAACGTAGCGGAAATACTGAATTTACCCGAACATGAAAAAGAGAAGTATCTTCTTAAGTCCGCTGGCACTGCTGTTCGCCGTCATAGCGACAACAATGACAGCCTGCGGACAGTCAAAACAGAACGACACAAGCAATAACCCAAAGAACATGGAAACAACTAAAATCAAGCTGACGGTAACGGGCGGACGCACGTTTACCGCCACACTGGCCGACAACTCTTCGGCCGAAGCGCTGAGAGAACTCATCATGAAAGGCGACCTCACGATTGAGATGGAGGACTACGCAAGCATGGAAAAGGTGGGACCGATAGGCACTTCGCTGCCACGAAACGACCGACCAACCACAACGTCGGCCGGCGACATCATCCTGTACCAGGGCAAATACCTCGTGATTTACTATGACAAGAACTCGTGGAACTTCACCCGCCTGGGCCGCATCGACAACGCCACAGCAGACGAACTGAAGCAGGCCTTGGGCAGCGGCGACGTTACCGTGACGCTATCAGCGGAATAGCCGTTATGCAAAAGACGGCAAATCGCCTTGCGAAAGGTGGCCTTTCGGCCGCCAAAAGACCATCTTTTACAAGCCGAAAGGCCACCTTTTAGAGTGCTGTTTACAACTCGTTGACTTACAACAAGTTACAACACGGATAAGAATAAGCCTTATAACACACTCCGAATAGCGGAATAATGCCGCCGTAAAACATATCAAGGGACTATCAAAAGAAAGAAATATGAAGACAAGAACATTGGGTAAACAAGGACTGGAGGTATCGGCCGTAGGTCTTGGCTGCATGGGATTCACCCAAAGCTATCCGCCCTACCCCGACAAAAACGAGGCCATAAAAGTGATACGCGAGGCCGTAGACCTTGGCGTTACGCTTTTCGACACGGCAGAAGTGTACAGCTTTTTCAAGAACGAAGCACTCGTAGGCGAGGCTCTCGAACCCGTGCGCGACAGGGTTGTCATAGCCACCAAGTTCGGCTATGACCTCAACCATGACTTCGACCTTGGCGGCACGGCGCGCCCCGTCAGCCTGTCAAGCAAGCCGGAGACCATCCGCCACGCCGTGGAAGGCTCGCTGCGACGCCTGCGTACCGACCACATAGACCTGTATTACCAACACCGTGTTGACCCGGACACGCCTATTGAAATAGTGGCCGACACCGTAGCGTCGCTCATAAGGGAGGGCAAGGTGCTGCACTGGGGACTGTCCGAGGCCGCACCGGCCACCGTCAGGCGTGCCCACGCGGTATGTCCGCTTACGGCAGTACAGAGCGAATACTCACTATGGTACCGCCAGCCGGAACAGGAACTGCTGCCTACACTCGAAGAGCTCGGCATTGGATTTGTGCCGTTCAGCCCTTTGGGCAAGGCCATGTTGACGGGACGCTTTAACCGCGACACGAAGTTTGACAAGACCGACTTCCGCTCGGCAATACCCCGATTCAGCCCTGACAACCTGCAACACAACGTTGCGCTCGTTGAGTATGTAGAGCAAATAGCCACGCAGAAGCACACTACGCCGGCACGCATAGCGATAGGATGGCTGCTGGCACAGAGGCCATGGATAGTGCCCATACCAGGAACGAAGCGCATAGAAAGGGTAAAGGAGAACATAGGAGGTGCCGACATAACGTTTACCGACGACGAGCTGGCCGACATACGCCGCCATCTTGACGGCATAGAGATAACCGGCGCACGCTATCCAGAGGACCAGGAGGCGCTTACTAACAAGTAAACGGCTGACTGTTCAGACAAGAACGAAAGTTGTATAAAAGGCAAAAGAGGAAAAGACATGAAAGGACTGATACGACTGGCCGTGGCGGTTGCCATGCTTACGCCGGGCATTGCAGTGCCTGTGCAAAGGGCGGTTGACGTGCATTCGCACATCATCACGGAGGAATACACAGCGCTGTTACGGCGCCACGGGGCAGAACTTGAGGAGACTTTTCCGCTGCCTGCATGGAACGCAGAGGCCCACGTAGCCTTCATGGACAAGGCAGGGATAGAATGCGCGGTGCTTACCATGCCAGCTCCGCAGCCTTATTACGGCGACAGCCACGAGAGCGCAGAGTGCGTACGCAAGATTAACGAGGAGGCGGCAAGGGTAAAAGCAAGATTCACGGGGCGCTTCAAGTTCTGCGCATCGCTGCCACTGCCCGACGTCGACGCCGCCATACGCGAGGCCATATACGCCCTCGACACGCTGAAGGCGGACGGCATAAGGATGGCAACGAACAGCCGTGGACTATACCTCGGCGACGAACAACTGGACACGCTGATGTCAGTGCTCAGCAAGCGAGGCGCCGTCGTGATAATACATCCCCACCGCCCAACGCCCTATAACGAAAGTACAACGGCCACGACGCCGCTCGCCATATACGAATATCCGGCCGAGACGACACGCGCAGTGGTCAACATGATAGCACGTAACGTGCTCGTGCGTTATCCAGGAGTAAAGGTTGTGGTGCCCCATTGCGGCTCGTTCCTGCCATTGGCGCTGCCCCGCATGAAGGCCATCCACCACGCAATGCAGACCCAGGGGTATATGCAGCCAATAGACTGGGAGGCTAACCTCAGGCAGTTGTACTACGACCTGGCGGGCAACCCGACGCAAGAGGTAGTACGAACCCTGCTGACCGTGACCACGCCCGACCACATTCTATACGGCTCGGACTATCCCTACCTGCCCGACAACGTGCTTCAAGACAACCTGAAAAGACTGAAATACATGCTGGAAAGCGACGGCATACTGTCACGATACGCCGATGACATGCTTCGGAACAATGCCGAAAAACTGTTCAACAGCAGCATTGACGACAACCGTAAATAGCGCAACGAAGGCTGAACCAAAATCAACGGCTATACAAAAGACGGCAAATCGCCATGCGAAAGGCGGCCTTTTGGCGGCTAAAAGACGGTCTTTTACAAGCCAAAAGGCCACCTTTTAGAGCATTGTTTACAACCCGTTGATTTACAACATGTTACAATACAGCCTGAAATCAGGCGTCGCTATACATTCATTAAGCGTAAAAACATAAAACATAACATCATGAAAAAGAACATCGGAAACGTGTTGGCCCTCTATCCCACGCCGGCAGTGGTAGTCGGCACGGAGGTCAACGGAAAGGTAAACTGGCTGCTCGTGGCCCACGTAGGCATAATCGGGCACGACCGTATCATGCTGAGCATGCACAAAGCCCACTACACCAACCAAGGCGTTAAAGCCACGGGGCGGGTGTCAGTGAACATCGTCAACGAGGCAATGCTCGAACGCGCCGACTACACTGGCTGCGTAAGCGGGGCAAAGACGGACAAGTCCGGCGTGTTCGACTACCATACCGGCGAGGGCGGAACGCCCATAATCGACGAATCGCCGCTGACGATGGAATGCGAGGTTGTAGACAACTATGAAACTGATACGTTCGACAACTTCATCTGCAAGATTACCGCCACCTATGCCGACGAGAGCGTATTGAACGACAAGGGCAAGCCAGACTACGGCAAGCTGAAGCCCGTACTGTTTGACATGCCGGGCTATACATACCTGCGTACGGGCGACGTGATATGCAAATGCACTTCTCTTGGCAAGAAACTGAAGCCATAATGATTATGGAACGACGCGAATTTATCAAGAAATCACTTATCGCGGCGACAGGCACAGTGCTGCTTGGCAGCAGCCTCGTACGGGCAATAAGTAACAAAACAGACTACAACAATATAATGAAAATAGTGGTATTGACGGGAAGTCCGAGGCGTAACGGCAACTCGGCTTACCTTGCGGAACAATTCATAAAGGGCGCGAAAGAGCGCGGACACGAGGTTTTCCGCTTTGATTGCGCCTTCAGGCATGTGGCTCCGTGCCGCGCCTGCAACAGCTGCGGGATGGACGGACCATGCGTGATAAAGGATGATTTCGACGAATTACGTCCCCATCTGATTGAAGCCGACATGGTTGTGTTCGCCACGCCGATGTATTATTTCGGCATATCGGCGCAGATGAAGAGCGTAATCGACCGCTTCTACGCCATAAACGGGCAGATAAAGGGCAGCCCGAAGAAGGCCGCCCTGCTGATGACATACGCCGACACGGCGAAGAAAGAGGCAGAACCGATACTCTCACATTACCGTACACTGACCGAATATCTAGGCTGGACAAGCGTGGGCGAGGTCATCGCTCCGGGCGTATGGACGGCAGGCTCTGTAAAATCTACCGGATATGGCGACGAAGCCTACCGCCTTGGCAAAAGTATTTGATGGCATAACAACACAACACTCCAACCATGAACAAATATATTATCACGGTATTAACCGCGCTGCTGGCGGCGCTCGCGCTGCCCGGCAACGCGCAAACGGGCACGCAAACGGACAGAACCGAGACATGCAGGCAGAACTACCGGACGCTGTTCGGCGGTGAGGCTCTAACCGGAGAGGGTACTGACCCCGAGCTGATGGCCATGCTGCAGAAGTTCATCTTTGGCGAAGTGTTCGCCACGGGCAATCTTACCATCGCCCAACGTGAGCTGATAACCTGCACGGTTCTGGCCACAATGCAGACTCTTCCGCAACTGAAAGCGCACGCCGCGGCCGCCCTCAACGTTGGCGTAAAGCCCGTAGAGCTGCGTGAGGCGATGTATCTCACGGCGCCGTTCATAGGTTTTCCAAAGACGCTTAACGCAGTGGGCACGGTCAACGAGGTATTAACCGAGCGTGGAATAAGCCTTCCGCTCGAAGCACAAACCACCGTTACCGACGCCGACCGCCACGAACGGGGCAAGGAAATACAGGATTCGCTGTACAGCGGAGGCATTTCAGCCGTCATGGACGGGGTGCCCGGAGGACTCGGACGTGATGTTGAAAGATTCCTGACAGGATATTTCTTCGGCGAAACGTACACCCGTGGCGGGCTTGACCTAAAGACACGGGAGCTTCTTGGGTATTGCGTTCTCGCCACAATCGGCGCCGACAGCCAGCTAAGTTCGCACTACCACGGCAACATCAAGGCGGGCAACACGCCCGAAACGGTGGCCTCAGCGATTGTGCAATGCCTGCCGTACATCGGTTTTCCGGCAGCAATCAAGGCGCTCAGGATAATAAAACAGGAGAACGCCAAAGGCGTAACGCCGGC
This sequence comes from Marseilla massiliensis, assembly GCF_016899855.1. Classification (GTDB taxonomy): domain Bacteria; phylum Bacteroidota; class Bacteroidia; order Bacteroidales; family Bacteroidaceae; genus Prevotella. The sequence continues at coordinate 2,466 of NZ_JACJJG010000052.1, read as the reverse complement.
AAACAACCTTGTCCGCCTGTCAAGAATAACCGTAGACCCGGCACAGCTTGACGCCTACAACGCATTCCTTCGTGAGGAGATAGAGGCTTCTATGCGGCTTGAGCCTGGCGTGCTGACCCTGTACGCCACGGCCGAAAAAGACGCTCCGCACAAGATTACGATACTTGAGATATACGCCGACAACGCCGCCTATAAGGCGCATATAACCACTCCGCACTTCAAGAAGTACAAGGAAGGCACGCTGTCGATGGTAAAGAATCTGGAGCTTGTCGACACGAAGCCCCTCATTCCGGGCCTGAAAATAAAATAACAACGGCCTTATCACAGGAAAGCCCCTTGCGGTATCGCTACCGTAAGGGGCTTTTCTGTGTCACGATATATCATTAAAAAGCTATGCAACAAATGTCTAAAACTCGAGTACGAGCACTTGGCGGGGCTGCAATTGCACGTCGGCGGCCAAGTTGACGGTGCTGTCGGTGAGCACGTCTTTTGCCGACTTGGCTGCTCCTATCACCTCAGCGTAACGATTGACGGCAAGCGTTGCGGGCTTCTTCGTGCCGTTGATAACTGTCATTACGTTCTTTCCGTTATACTGGCGGGCCACTACATATACGCCCTTATATGGTATAAACTGCTTCTGCGAGCCCTTGATAACCACGTCGTTGCCCTGTCGCCAGTGCAGCAGACGGCTCAACCAGGTGAACATCGCGTTCTCGGCCTTAGTCATACCTGCACCCGTAAAGGCGTTCTTGGAGTCTCCGGCAAAGCCTCCGGGGAAATCCTTTCGCACGTTGCCGTCGGTAACTTCCTTCGTTCCGTTCATCAAAATCTCCGTTCCGTAGTACAGTTGCGGAGTACGGTTGACGGTAAGCAGCAGGGCCAAAGCCTGTTTCAGGGCGGTAGAGTCCTTGCCCTTGCCGAGGAAACGGTCGGTGTCGTGGTTCTCGATAAACGCCATCACGCTTGACGGATTGGGGTAAAGATAATCGTAAACGAAGTTGTTATACAGGCGGTTGTAGCCGTTCCACCAGTCGTCGGTGTCCTCTTTCTTCGCCATGTTGACCTTGTCAAAGAAGCTGAAATCCATCACAGTCTTGAGGTAACTGTTCTCTTTCGCCACCTTTGAGTCCTTTTGCCATGCGGCAGTATATGCCGGCTCGGTAACCCATGTCTCGCCTACTACGTTGAAGTTGGGATACTCCTCGTCAAGCGTCTTCATCCATTTAGCCATCGCCGTGGCGTCGGCGTAAGGATAAGTGTCCATGCGTATGCCGTCAATTCCTACGGTCTCGATCCACCACTCACTGTTCTGGATAAGATAAGTGATGACGTGCGGGTTGCGTTGGTTAAGGTCCGGCATGGTGGGAACGAACCATCCGTCAACCGTCTCGCGCAGGTCTACGTCGCTGGCGTACGGGTCTACTACGGGCGTCAGCTTATAGCTGGTCTGCAAGTACTTGTCGTTCACCTCCGGCTTGGTCTTGTCCTGTCGTGCGGCAAGCCACTCGGGAGTGTTCAGCCAGTCCTTTGACGGCATGTCGCTAACCCACGGATGTTCGAATCCGCAGTGGTTGAAGATCATGTCCATCACTACCTTCAGGCCTTTGGAGTGCGCCTCGTCACACAAGCGGCGGTACTCTTCGTTGGTGCCGAAGCGTGGGTCTACACGGTAATAGTCGGTCGTAGCGTAGCCATGATACGTGCTTTGGCCGTTATTGTCGGGCGAGTTGTTCTCGAGAACGGGCGTAAACCACAGGGCCGTAACGCCCAGTTTGGTGAAGTAGTCGAGGTGCTGACGTATGCCTTCAAGGTCGCCACCGTGGCGAAGACTTGGCTGCGTACGGTCGGTCTTGTATGCGTTAAGGCCCTTGATGTCGTTGTTTTTAGGGTCGCCGTCAGCAAAACGGTCGGGCATAAGCATGTAGAGCACGTCGGCATTGGTGAATCCCATGCGCTCCTCGCCACGCTTCTCGCGCGCCTTGAGCTGGTATTTCACCTTCTTTGTAGACTTCCCGTCCTTGAAGTTAAGGGTCATCTCGCCGGGTTGCGCGCCTTCAAGATTGAGGTAAACGAGCAGGTAGTTGGGGCTGTCAAGCCGCACAATGCTGTCCACCTTGACGCCGGCATAGTCAGTAGTGACCTCTGCCGAGCGTATGCCTTCGCCGTAAACCATGAGCTGCAGCGACGGATTTTTCATGCCGACAAACCAGTTTGTCGGGTCAATGCGGTCTACCTTGACCGCCGCGTTGGTTGTCATAACGCTTAAAAGTAAGCTAAGTGATAAGATAAGGGTTCTCATGTCGTTGTTGTTTTTATATGGTAGTTAAAGGAGTTAAAGGAGTTATCGCTCACTACCGTTCGCTCAGTAGTTAAAGTCAAGTGCCCTACTAAGTGAAGATTTTTCAACTGAACAGGCAAACCTGAGTATTCGTTCTTCATCCAACAAAGCATTTGACTTTAACTACT
>NZ_JACJJG010000051.1 GCF_016899855.1 Marseilla massiliensis | reverse complement strand
AATCCTGCTTGGCCAAAAGGGTCAAAGTCGCGTGGCTTTTCCATAAGTGTCGAGTATTATGATGAATGAAAATACTTGCCGTTAAAAACTCAGCTGGATAGTTATACCTTAGTTGAGGTATAGGCTATCCAGCTGTATTTTGTCGTATTTTCTTAACTCTTAATTCTTAATTTTTAAATTTTCAGTATGCCGCTGAGCACGGAATACCCATTGCCATAACCCTGTCTCGGATGGCGTTGAGGGTTTCGGGCGAGGCCTTTTTCAGGTCGTGGTCGGGCGTTTCGCGGTCGATGGTGTATATCATGACCTGGCGCGGGGTAATGTATTTTATTGTTTCGAGCCACGGAGCGACATATTCTTCGCCCGTGTTGTCCACGTCTTGGCCGTCCATCGTGCCGCGCATGAACATCGTTTGCACTATGGCGTGGCCGTTGAACGAGCGTATTGTTTCGATTATCTCACGCACGTCGTAAGTGGGGTAGGTGGGTCTGTTCACCTTGTTTATATATTCCTGGCTGACGGTATCCAACTTCAGGATGTTGTTGTCTACACGTTCCAGGGCCTTGTGCACCTCGGGCCGCATTGCCATTGTGGCGTTGCTGAGCACAGACACCTTCGCTTCGGGACAGTAAGTGTTGCGCAGGCGGATTGTGTCGTCTATCACTTCGGCGAACTGCGGGTGGGCAGTCGGCTCGCCGTTACCCGCGAATGTCAGTACGTCGGGCAGTTGTCCGTCAGCCTGCATCTCCTTCAGTTTACGTTCAAGGGCCGCCGCAACTTCCTCGCGTGTAGGCCTTTTCAGGCGTGGACGATGGTCGGCATTGAAGCCGCATTCGCAATATATACAGTCGAAAGTACACACTTTACCGTCTGCCGGCATAAGGTTAATGCCGAGGGAAATGCCCAGTCGGCGGCTGTGTACGGGGCCGAAGATTGGCGACGGATAGATTACGGTGCTCATGATGTTGTCTTTTTATTTGTAAAGGAGTTAACGGGAGTTATCCGGAGTCAGGCGCTTCGCGCCGTAGTTAACGGACAAAAGTCTTGCCGTATGTTGCCATATGACTTGTAATATGCCGTTCTCCTTAATCTCGTTACGCACTGCAAAAGTAATAAAAAAGCCGTTTCCCATAAAATAGTGAACGGCTTTTTTATTGTGCAGATGTTTATAAATATAGTGAATTTACAATGCGTCGAACGGCGACCTCTTCATCACCAGGGGGTAACGTTCCGGATGTTTGAGGCTTTCAATCTCAAGGTCGACGTCAAGGTCGGGCCACTCTATTGCGTCAGGTCCTGACATACGCACGTTTAGCGCACTGCTTATTCTTGCGTCACGAAGCCATGGTACGCGGTTGTATGACACAAAGTAGTCGTTGCCTTGGACGGAAAGCATCATCCCTTGCGAGTTAATCATCAAGACGCTTACCGATGTGTGCTGCGAATTGTTGTTTAAATTCGTTTCCATATTTTTCGACTAATTGGATTATTTTCTTTACTTCTTTTTCTTTAAATCCATGGTTGTAGGCCATGCTAATCTCAGGTTCAAGCCAGAATTTGGCCTCGTTGCCAGCCTTGACTACATGTATGTGTTTTCTTTCTTCCTCGTTGGAATAGATTTTAAATACAAATCCTTCTTCTTCCCTGAACCGTGGACTCATTGACGTTTGGTTTTGTTTGCGAAGATAAGAATAATTAAAGAGAACGGCAAGTGCATGCCTGTTTTTTATTCATATTTTTTGAATTGTAAGTGTTGGAATTATCTATGGATTTCTAAAAGACGGCCTTTTGCATTCCAAAAGGCCGTCAATCGCACGCTAAAAGGCCGTCTTTCGCAGTGCAAAAGACGGCCTTTTATAAAGACACCGTTCAACGGGTGTATTTTCAATGCTCAGTCGTTGCCGTTATTTTGCGGACTTTACAAACTTTACGGCATCGTCTCCGACCTTGACAATATACGTCCCGTTGGTGATGGCCGCTGCCGGGATTACATGTACATACGTGTCGGTAGACTTGCCTTTGTAGAGCACCATTCCGTTAACGTCATACAGGGTGACCTCTGTTCCGGGCCTCAGGCCGTACACCTTGATTTCGTCATTCTCGGCTACGACACGCAGGCCGCTCTCGCTCTCAACACCGTTTATGCCTGTTGCAGTGAGCGTAACTGGGGCTGAATATGTTTCGCCTGACGCAGAATAGATGGCCGATACCTGATATTCAAGATACTTGTTGTCTATCGGGGTGTCATCGATGTAGGTCGTTGCCGTCACCGTTTCCGTGTTAAGACGTTCGCGGTTTCGGTAAACGTTATAGCCCATGAACGCGTTTTTCTGCGATGTTGCCTCTGCTCCAACGGGCACGGCCACGAGCTTGCTGCCTGCCGGCGAAGCTTTTGGCGCAAACGTCTTGCGTGCCTTGCTCTGTGCCTTTGCAGGTTCAAGAGGTACGTTCGAGTAGGGACTCAAGCCTATCGATATGTTCCAGTTAGCGTCGATGCCTGTTTCAGAGTCGTTGAGAAGTCCCCACGTCTGGCCGTCGTTGGAGTACAAGTTGCCCCTTCCGCTGTTGGCAGGACCACGGTCGTAGCCGAGCGGAGCCGTGATTTCGTTGTGCTCGATATAAAGGGCAACGAGCAGGTCTTTTGACGGGTCAATGGCAAGAGGCTCATCAAGCTTGACGTTGTTGAACGAATACTGGCTCATCGTCGGTACATACTGCTGGCGCACAAGGGTGTTGCCCTCATAGATGAGGATGAACAGCGCGTCGGGTATCTGGTTGATGTAGAACTCAACATCGGTAAGCGACAGCTCCTCATAGTCCTTCAAATCGTCGGCATACCAGCGTGCTCCGGCGTAGAACGCGCCTCCGCTTGACAGTCCTCCGGCGTCATAGCTGTTGCCGTCGTGCCAGCGCATGTATATCGGTTCACTCAATGCCGGGAACTGCCAGCTAAGCTTCACCGTACCGTCAGGCTCGTATCCGGCGGTAAGTCCAGTCGGCGCAAGTCCGCCGTTGTCATAATCGAGGTCGATGCCGACCGTCTCCGACAGGTCACTGACAGCCGACAGCATCGTGGTAAGCCGCACCTGGTAGTCATAATGGCCGGGCAGCAGATTGCGGTCAATGTAGCTTATGCCCTGCACGGGCTCGTCGTTAATTTGCTCGCCGTTGCGGAATATATCGTAAGCATAGACTGTCTGTTCGGGTTCGGATGCGAACAGGCGTATAGCATCGACAAGTTGCGGAGCTACGCCGGCATCTTTCCTTACCGCGATGTACGACGTTCCGGCAGGTATCTCCGTCTCAATCTCGCTCCAAGCCTCGTTGGTCTGATATACGTTCATGCGTATGAAGTCTGCCTCTTCAGTACCGCCGATTGACCGCAAGAGCGTCAGTGAGCCGTGTCCGTTGTGGTCGTCTGCGTTGCGTACGGCCATCTTTAGACGCGTGCTTCCGTTCACAGGGATGATGACTGTGGCCTCATCGTCTCCGCCGGCGGTAATCGCCTTCGTGCCGTCGTATGCATAGTCGGCTGTCGCCGTCCATGCGTTGTCTCTATTTAACCACCCGTCTATGCTTACGGGAGCTTGCAATTCGGCGTTCTCGAAGCTTTCAGCCATGTCTGCGCCGGTATTCATCTGCGGGTCTACGAACGACAGGAGAACGTTGTAACCATAAGTAGACTGCACGGCCTTGACGTCTTTTGGTACTTCCGCCGTGCCCTTGGGCTGGATTTGTACATTTACCGTTGCACGGCTGTCAGACTTGCTTCCGTCCATATAGACCGTCTCGATTTCATACTTGTAAGAGCCTTCCGCGTCAATACTTTCCGCAAAATAGCGACGTGTCAGCGGTTCGTCGTTTACCAGTTCGTTGTTGCGGTAGACGTTATAGCCCGTAACTCCGCTTACACTTTCAAGCTCGATGAATGCGAACTTGGTGTTGTCGTTCTGGCGTTGCAGCGCCAAAGCAAGGAACTTAGAACCGTCGGGACGCGACACAACAGACATACCTCCGGCCGAAGCTGTTGATATTCCTGTTATCTCGGAGTAAGCAGTCACGTCGATGCTGCCTACCCGTTGAGAAGTCGCGAAGTCGTATATGCCTATTGTACGGGTATTGTCACCGCCCTGTTCGAAGGCATACAGCAGGCCGTCATTATATGCCGTGCCGCTCGCTCCGAGCAAAGTAGGCCCGTTGCCAATCTTGCTTCCGTCCTTCCTTACATAGATGCTGGTCTCCCAGTCGCCGACCTCGAAGCCGCCGTTGCCGCCGTCAAGCTCGGGGATGTACGCCAAGTGGCGCGAGAATTCGGAAATGGTCATCGTGGCAAGTACTGTGTGCGACTCCATGTCAACCTTGTAAATGTTGGTGCTATAATCGCCTACATAGAAGTCGGTGCCATCGTAAACAATGTTCCTTATTCCCTCGATGCCGTCTATTGTAAAGCTTTCGATGTACTCTCCGTCCATCGAATACTTGTTCACATAACCGTCCTTTGAGTAAGTGGAGGTGTAGATGAAGTTGTTGTCCGACGCTATACCCATCTCAACACCCTCGTCATGGCCGGTGAAAGAGTTGACATATTCGGGCATGTTGTCGTCAACAGTCACAGGACGGGTCGTGATGTCAGCCTTCAAAGTATGCGTGCCGTCCGTCGGATAGTCCCAGCGCAGGGTTACATCCCTGTTGATGTGCACGTCCGCATCAATCGCAGAAGGTGCGTAAGGACCGTATATGCCGACTATCTCAACGCTTATACTCTCGCTTTCAGCCGACTCTCCGCCGTCAGAATAAACCGACGTTAAGGTGTACTCGTGAGTTCCTGACTCGCTTACAACGTCAGTATAGCTCGTGGCAGTAACGGGTTTGTCATTAACCTTCTCGCCGTCACGGTACACATTGTAGCCTGAAGGAGCCTCTTCGACCATGCTTTCATCAGGAACAACGTCAATCTTTATGTTGAAGTTGCCGGCGATGCCTTGGTAAGAAGCCGGGAACCATGTCTCTCCGTCTATCGACAGGAGGTTGCCCTTGCCGTCAACTGCCTGGCTGGCGTCCATACCCAACGGCTTTATGCCTTGCGCATTCTGCAGCTGGAAGGCAAACCTGTACTCCGCACCCGGCTCAATGAGGAGCGGCTCGTCAATGGTTACGTCGGTATATGTGCCGTCATACAAGATGTTGCCGTTGTACGTTTTCGAATAAACACTTTCTCCGTCCTTATACACGAACAGTCTAAGATACGAGCAAGGGTTGACGAGTTGTACCGACACTGACGACACACGCTTGTTGCGGTAAGGCACAAGGTCTTCGGCAGTCCAATCCGAAGCGGCATAGAAAGTGCCACCGTTGGCAAGGCCCATTGCATCAGCATATACGCCGGTTGACCATGACAGGCTGTTGCTCTCGCCAGCATTTGCAAGCGGAGACTTCCACGTCAGGTTGACGTTCGTGTTGCCTTCAATCGTTGCAGAGGGCTCAAGAGGAGCGTAATACTGCGCGCCATGCTTTACGAAAGCAAACACGGAGTCTGACGGAACAGATTCAACGTCACCGTCATAAACAGCCGTTACCTTATAATAGTACTCTCCGTAAACAAGCTTGTTGTCTGTGAACGCAGTCTCTGTAACGGCTTCCGTGTTAACTTTCGTTCCGTCACGGTAAACATTGTAACCCTTTGGCGCACGGGTATCGTCGCCCGGTTTCCATGTAAGTTGTACCGAAGCCTGTCCCGGCTCGGCCTTAAGCTCAACGGGACGAGGTGCCGCAGCAGCGGCGTTCACATCCATGCTAATGTTCAAAGCCTGCTCTCCAAGCTCGGGCAAGGTAAGTATTTCAGCAGTTGTGCTGAACTGATCGCCCATCTTCGCGCCTATGGAATTGAAACCGAAGGTGATGTCCTGGCTGTCGCCGGGCTGGAGTGTGCCGTGCTTCGGTGACATTGCAACCCATTCGCCTGTCTCACAAAGGGTGTAGTTGAAGATTAATCCGGGCGACTGCTGCAACACACCGGTGAGCGTAAGCGTACCGTCCTTGATGTCGAACGATGACGACAGGCCGCCAAGCCTGTTCACTCCGGTTGTGGCATCGCCGATTTTATAACCCGGAATGTCGGTTGCAAGATGGCTTACGCCGGTAAGTCTGTAAGTGCGGAGATTGTACTGATAAATGCGGACACAGTCAAGCATGTTGTCTGGTGCTATTCCATCGGCCAACCAAAGATACGGACCGCCAGGGGTAACGTTGTCATAAGCCGAACCGATGACCGAAACCGTGGTGTTATTATCAAAATTCCTAAGCATCGACAGCAAATTACCATCCATGTCGATACGTGCAATAGTATTCCAGCCGCCAATCCAAAGACCACCGCGGTCGGGGTCGTAGCAGCAGTGGGTTATCTTCAAATCAGGTTCTTCCGCCACCGTAATGATGTCAGCCACGCGCTTGTTGTAGAAGTCGAACTTGAACACGCGGTTGGTGCCGTCGCCTCCGTAGAAGTAGCGTCCGTCAAAAGTAAGGTCGTAAACGGGATAATACATGTCGGGCAGACGGAAGCGTTCAACGAGCGTTCCGTTCTTGTCGTACTTCCAGAACTCGCCAAGCTCGGTGAACGAGCTGGTATAATAGTTCTCGCCGTCGAACACAACGCACGACTGAAGGTCGCCGGACGCGGTGAATGTGCCCTGTATTTCCCATAGGCGCGATGCGTCTCCGCTGCCCGCTTCTGTCTTTGTGTTGAGATACCATGTCATCGGACCATCGCCGGTATTGCTCAATGTGACGGTCTGCTCTGCGCTGCTTTCTGCCGCGATTTCAGCTGTCACGTCGGTTGCCGACAATGTCATAACAGGCCGTTTAAGCTCTGCGGTGAATGCGTTTTCACTTTCATTGCTTACGGTCCACTCCCCTTCATAGATGTTGTAGCCGTCGTTTACAATTGACACAGTGTATGTATCGTCTTCGATCTCGTCGAATACGACCTTGCCGTCATCGCCGGTGGTGGCTGTGTACACGCCGCCTGTGCTGCCGGTAAGCGTCACGGGGCAGCCTGCAACAGCTCCGTCGGCCGACATTACGGTGAGCGTTGCCGTTGTCCATTCGGGGTTCCAGACCTTTATGTCGTCAACATACCAGTAGTCGATGTATGTCGCCACGGCGCCGTAAGCACGGAAACGGATACGGAAAAGGTTGTCGTCGAGCAGGCTGCCGATGTTGTACTGGCATACTTTCCAGTCGAACGCGCCCTGCTTGTTGTCAAACGTCGCCACGTTCTTCCACGTCTTTCCGCCGTCGCTGGTTACTTCCACTGCAAGGTAGTCGTCGTTCTCGTGGCGTTCATTCTGCAGCTTCAGGTTGAAGCGCAGGTAAGTAGCGCCCCTGTTTTCGGTGTTCAGTTCACGTGTGACAAGCGACTGGTCGTAGTTCACCTGGCTTGAATACCCGAACGTTGCGCAGGGGTCTACCAGTCCTGTTGCATAATAATCTATGCCCCAGTTGTTGGCGTCGTTGGCGTCGTCGTTCACCAGACTCCACTTGTCTTCGGCCAGAGTCCATGTCTCGAAGTCGTCCTCAAAAGGCAGAAGCCTGATGTCAGGCACTTCAACCGTCAGCGCTTCAGACTGTTCCGACTCGCTGCCGTCAGAATAAACGGCAGTCACCGTATAGCTGTGTGTGCCGTAGTTGTCAACCGTGTCGGTATATCTCACCTCGGTTACAGGCCCCTGGTTAACCTTTGTGCCGTCACGGTATATGTTGAAGCCGGTAAGTTTTACCCCTGTGGCAGGAGCTTTCATCGGCATCACGCCTGGGCGTACTTCGTTCGTACCGACGAAGATGTCGTCGATGAGCAGCATGAAGGCATCGTCAGATACGCAGTTGATGGTAACATATTTGGCCTCCTGGGGTATCTCGTATTCATACAAGTTCCACTCTGCCGGAAGCTCCACGTAGTCGCCTCCTTGCACCCATGTGAAGTTTGACGGGCTTATGCCAGTGGTAGAATAGCCCACGCGGATGCGCTCAAGCGCATAAACGTCATTGTAGCTGCGTGCGCGGAAGCTGATTTTGAAGTCGCTCGAGAAGTTGAGTTCAGGCGATATTATGAAGTCGTTGTTGGGAACGTCTGCCGCGCAGAAGTCAACCAGCATCTTATTGCCCGAGAATGGTTTATAGTTAGGGTTGGTGTCTGTCGCCGGCGATGTCATCGACGGGTTCATCACGATGAAGGCCATCTTCTGTCCCATATTGGGGAAGGTGCAGGCCTGCCACGTGTACGTCCTCGCGTTGTCGGCGTCGATATACTGCCAGCCTACGTTGCCGGGCGAGTTGATTACGAAGTCGTCGTGCGTCTCGAAGTCGTCCCAATAGCCGTCCGTGGCCTCGGGAGTGTTCCAGCTTAGCGACACATCCTTATTGTCGACCTCCATCAGGCGGAGGCCGTATGGTATGCCGTCCTCGCTGCCTGCAAGGTTAATCAGCGAATAGGGCGACCGCTGCGTGTCGACCTTGGCGGGCATGTTCTCCGCCGGCTTCACTTTCTCCTGTTTGTCGTCATTGCGCCCGTCGCCTATCGCGGCCACGCAGACGGCGCACCCGGCTGCCGCCACTAACGACAAGATGTATTTCCTTATTTTCATTGTTTTGTTGTTATCTTTTGTTTATTCGGCGTTGTCCTTGCATGCCTGTTGGCGGTGTTTTTGCCGTCTTGGCATAACTGCCTGACTGTCAGTATGTTGCGTATGACTTTGCAAAAAGCCGTCTTTTAGCCTGCAAAAGGCCGTGTTTCAGGCGGTGAAAGGTTGCCTTTCGCCTTGCAAAAGGCCGCCTTTTACATTTCCGCCTGCTTCAGGCCGCCCTGCCGGGCGTCTGCCGTGAGGACATTGCCTGTGGCATTTTATCTTACTATCACCTTTGTACGGTATGTCTGGCCGTCGCCTTCTATGTTTATTATCACGATACCGCGCTGGCCGTCAAGACGGATGTCGGCGTGCTGGCCGTCGGCCTCTCCGCTGTAAAGCAGCGCGCCCGAAGGCGAAGCGCACGTGATGCGGTAACCCGGCTTAAGGCCGTCTATGCCTAAATAGCCCTCGCCTGCGGTGACGCTTATGCCCGACTCGCCGATTACATCGGTTATCGACGTTGAGCCGCTGTACTCGTAGTAAGCGTTCTCCGACTGGTCGTAGAAGAAGCTTCCGTCGCCTGAAGCCACCCATACCACATAACGTCCATTGTTAAACTCACCGGGAGTAATCGCATTGATTACCATCGAAGTATGAAGTATTCCGGTTTCTTCATCCCATGCTCCGCCGGCAGAAAGGTCTTCGACAATCTTTCCGTCGGTATAGCCGAGCGTAAGATACTTCACGCGTCCGTTGCGTCCGCCGTGTGTGAACCTGAAGCGCAGCTTCTTGAAGCCTTGGTCTTGTACATAGGCAAGCCAGTCGCACTCCTGTCCCTCGTTGTCATATTCGCTAAGAGTAAGCCTCTGGCCTACGCTTGTCCACGTTGTGCCGTCCTTTGTTCCCTCTACAAGCAGGGTTGAAGTGCCGGTTGGGCCTGACGTTGTGAGCATGAATTTCAGGTCGGTTATGCCCTCCGGGAACTCCTTAAGCTCAACAGTGGCGTCGCCGGTGAAGAGCATCGAACCTGTGCTCAGCTGCACGTCGCCCTCCGTTTTCTCGAAGAAATCCATCGGGGCGAACACTAATACCTCGTTAGGCTCGTCGGTCTCCTTGCCGAAATACAGGTAATAGTTCTTGGCCTTTTCCACCGGTGTCCACTCTACAAACAGCTGGTCGGGAGCTGTCTGGTCGAACGTGGTGATAGTAGGCGCAGGCAGTTTCTCGGTAACTGCTACATTCCAAATCCACAGGTTGGTCTGAAGCTTCTCCGAACAGCACCTGAAGGCGATGTAAATATCCTGTCCGGCCAAGCGGCTAAGGTCAACTTCCTCTATGTGCTGCTCGCCGAAATAATCGGCGAACGACAGCCTTTCATAAAGGTAGAAGTCGTCGATGTCGCTCGTCTTGGTAGACACATAGATTTCCAAATCTTCAACAGTAGTGGTCTCTGCCACACCGCGCGAGAAGAACAGCACGCCGTTTTCCGGCACGTGTATGCGCCTCTTGCTTATAAGCCAGTCGTCGGCGTTGTTCCAGTAGTTGAACTGGTAAACCAGTCCGCCGGTGCTTTCGTCGAGAATCCACGTTGTGCCGTCGCCGTTGCGGTCTACAATCTGCCAGCAGTCGGGCTGTCCGTTGGTCCATGAAAGGAAGTTGTCAATGAACGGAGCTGACGCCGTTGCACACTCGGTTGTGAACAATATCGCCGAGCCGTAATTTACAGTACCGTCGCTCATCCTTGCGTATGCCCTTACGTTGTAGTTGCTTCCGGGCTGCAGGTTGTCAACGGCTGCGCTGAACTTGCCGTCAGCCATCGCCGCAGTCTTGTGCTCTCCCTCTACCGTCGGGGTCTCATCGAGCGACCAGCAGAAGCCGGTCTCGGTCACGTCAGCCGTGTTCCCTGTCATCTCCGCTGTGAAAGTAGCCGACACGTCGCGTATGTCAGTCGGTACGTTTGTCTTCACGAAGTCCCATACTGATGTACCTCCGCTCACCTGGAAACGTATGATGCCGTCCTGTTCAGTGATGTTCGTGATGGGCACGTTTACCGGCTCGTTGTTCCAGTTCAGTGAGTTTGGCGTAGAAGTGTCGGTAAACTCGGTGCTCGCACTTGTTCCTGGATATGTGTCTCCGGCACGCGAGTTCTCGTCGTCAACGCCGTCGGCCGCCTTGATGTACATGCAGCGGTGGTTTGCGTTGTTGTTGGGACCGTTCACGCTCCAGTACTCGTCTACCATTTCCTGTGTATAGTCATAGTGGTATATAAGCAGTCCGTGAGCCGGTATGTACGAGTCCCAGCCGGTCTTCTGCCTGTTTTCAAACACAAACCACTCGTAACCCGTGCCGGGTTCGCGGTCGGGCTGTGCGTTGATGTATCTCGCCTTGTTTGTCGCGACATTGTCGAGCGTCACGTCCTCGGCGTTTTTCAGCTCCGTCAGTTCGGTATTTGTATCTATCCAACCCATCTGGAAACGCTCGAAAGCCATCAGGCAGGGAGGCGTGCGGCTGTCGTTGTTGTAACTGCCGGAAGCGTACAGGCTGTACGCGCCAGGGTCCACTCCGTAGCCGTTAGTGTAGTCGTCGGTGTCATACATGTCCTTCAGGCCGAGAATGTGTCCGAACTCGTGAGTGAACGTTCCGATGCCGTCCATTGTCGGTTCTTCCGGCGCTCCGGGCATGCCTACAAGCTCGGCGGAGCATGAGTATTCGTCAATCTTCACTCCGTCTATCTCGAACACATCATCACCCATTGTCCAGCTGTGCGGCCACATGTCGTCGCCGTTGGCCGTGCTGGCCTCGCTGTAGCCTGCGTATATTACATAACAGTTGTCGACAAAGCCGTCGCCGTCGTTATCATACCTGCTGAAATCAAGGCCTGGATTGGCTCCCTTGGCCAACTGACAGGCCTCTTTTATCATCGCACGGGGGTTTGCATCCTCGCCTGTATCTTCCGCATTGCCTGCATAGTAAAGCTGGTTCTGCGACAAAGTGTAAGGGCCAACCACTGTAAAGTTGGGCACAAACTGCCCCATCGAGTTGTCGCGCCAGTAGTCTTTAACACTACCTGTGCCGCCGTTTGTGCTGTAACCCGGCTCGTTGAGCCACGTCTCAAAGTCTTCATTCTTGTATTGGAACGCACAATCGGCGAAGTTCACGAGGATTACAAGATACTGACTTTCACCGTCAACGTTGTTCGCCGCGGCGGCGTTGGCTGCGTTCGCCTTCATCATCTGCTGCTTTTTGAGCCACGGGCGCACCGCCCTGCCGTGCTTTTTGAGCATCGGCGTGCGGCGTGTTTTCATGTCGGCGGTGATTAGCTGTGCCGCCTTGAGGTTGGCAACAAATGTCTTTTCCTCTGCGGTACGTTCGCCTACGTTGCGCGCACGCTGCGCCGAAAGGGTCTTTACGCCTGTGTTGAAGTCGTAATTGACATAACGGAAAAAGCCGGTTTTATCTCTCTCGAGCATGAAACCGTCGATTGTCGTGGTGTAATGGAAACTCTCGTCACCATGTATCCTCACGGTGATTTTCGTGCCGTCGGGCTGCGTTATGGTGACAGGACGCGGATAAGCCTTTATGGCTTCGGCGTCTTGCGGCACGCACAACAGCAGGCCCAAGCCCACCAAAAGTTGCTTAAAAATCTTCATGTAGTGAATGTTTATGAGAATGTAAAAGCGTTTGCCGTTCACGCTTTGTATCGGAACGGCAAACGCCTGTACGTTTTTAATGTTATTTTACGATGACTTTTTTCACCGTATTGTTTATCTTTACAATATAAATTCCTTTGTCCAAGCTGAACGAAGCGTTGCCCGATACCTTCTCGCTGACAATCGCCGCACCTGAAACGGTGTAGATGTTAACCGTTGCATTGTCGGCCGTCACGTTGACATTGTTGCCGCTTACCGTTATCAGCTGTCCGTTTTCAGCCTCTACGCTGCCGATACCGGAAGTGGTGTTGCCTGTCAGGGTGAGTATGACGTAAGCCAAACCGTTGTCCGTAGCTTGGGTTATCTTGAAGTAATAGTCACCTGCTGCAGGAATGTCGATGTCTGCCTTATAGCTTTGAATAACATAAGATTCGTCATATTCGGGCATAAATGAAATATATCCGGCGTTGTTATCGTTTTGCGCATCTTCAATGCTTGAATACCAGTTTCCGCTTATATAGTTGCATTCTGTGGCCGTAAGCGTTATTGTACCGGCTTCGGCGATAGAGGCTTTGCACCATACTGGATTTGTCCTTGACGCGTTGTAGCTTACCCTGACGCCTTCTCCGTTGTTCAATATCAACGGGTTGCTTAGCGTTTCACCTGCTTCAGGCTCCCTTTCATTAAAGTATATGGTCGTGCCTTCAAGCGATGTGGAGAACTTAACGTTGACAAAATACTCTTCTCCGGCTGTAACAGGAATTTCTGTATAGAACACACTACTGCCTGATGTGTACCTTATCATTGATGTCATTATTGGAGTTCCAGTGGTCGCCATTCCATAATAAATCATGTCCGAGCCGTAGTTATACGTTATGGTGCTGGCATCTATCTCAAGGATGCCGTCAGTCTTTACGGTATATTTCAGCCACAGGTTTGACGAGTTGTCGCCTATTGTGTAGCTATTTCCCTCTACTATTATCGGATTGTCGCTGCTTTCGCCCTGCTGATACTCCCTTTCGCTGAGTTCGAAAGTGTCACCGTCAGCAGCACCGTCAATCCTTATAAGGTATGTTGTGCCTTCGGTTACATCGATCGAGAACGCCGTTCCAACTTGGGAGGACTGGTAGTTGCCGTCATACTGACCTGTTCCGCGTGGGAATGTCACCGTCATAGCAGGTGTGCCGGTCACTGTAAGTATGCCTGAAAGCGTAGCCGTGTATGTATAATACCTCGTGCCTGAACCTTCAATGGTATTTGTGCCGGAAACAGCCTGAAGCGGATTTGTTATCACCTCACCTTGTGCTATGTCTTCAAGCGTGACATCAAATGTAATAGGTTCACTCTCTTGTGACACCCATCTTATCATATACCGCTGCCCTCCGTTTACCAAAACGCGTACCGAAGAGTTGCCCGTAATGGCGGAATATTGATTGCCGTTTGGATATACGGCCACAGTGGTTGCATCGTTAGCTATTGTAGAAGTAGCCGTAACGTTCAGGAATTTGCTCTCGCCTTCGGGTATGTCAACGGCGTAATACCTCGTGCCGCCAACCGCTTCGGTACTGATGCCGGTCGCAGGGAGTTGCTCTATTACGATGGGATTGCTCTCCTGGTCGCCGGGTTGATAGTCTTCAGCGGTGAAAGTAAACGTCTCGTCATCGGTAGAACTTTCCACCTTGGTTATACATATATAATATGTTGTGCCTACAGAAGGCATCTCGAAACGCAGGTTGTAGCCGCCTTCCACTTGTGCGTAAACCTGCCCGTTCTGGACGTTTGATGCACTATTGTAAACCTTTATGTTACCACCGTTCAGGGTGTTATCGCTGCTTATCACGCCGTAACCGGTCTTTGTGTTGGTATAAGTGTACCAGTATTCGCCATGACTTGCAGGCACGGTGTTGTCACCTTCCTGCATCTCGAACGGCATTTCAAAAGAGCCTTCAGTGGGATGTGTCATCTCCGCCGTGAGGACGAACGCGCCGTATCCGGAGAAGGTTATATTGTATGTCTGTCCGCTTCTTACGGTTAAAGAAGCTTCATAAGCCCCGTTGGTGTATTCGAACGAGCCTGACGCGCCACCTTCAACGGTGTATGAAACATAGCCAGTTGCTGTTAATACAAGTACTCCGTCAGAGTCAGCCGTATAAGTGGCATAAGAATATGACGAGCTGTTTGAATACACGTCGCCGTACACCATCCTGCTGCCATCGGTGACGATTGTCATTGGGGCGTCTTGCGACGAACCTCCGAAAGATGCGTCAGCATCGAAAGATGCAGTAAAACCAACCGACGTGCCGCTGTAACTTTGGACACTGATGTACAGCGTATGGCCCTCGTATGCTATGTACGCCTTTTGCGGATAGGCCATCTGCGCCCCGTACATAGTTGTCTGCGTACCGTCAGGAGCTTCGTCGGTGACAGTGATGGTTGTGCTGCTATTGCCTGAGATGAGCAGGAGGATATCCTTTTCCGCCGTGTATTTCCAATAAGCGGGAGTGTTAGCCTCTCCAACTTCGTAAGAGTTCTCACCCTCAGTCAAATCAAGCGCAGTTTCCATTGATGTCTGCGCCATTGCCGTGACGGCGAAAACTGCCGTCAGGAACATAAGTAAAAGTTTTTTCATATGTAACATGTATTAAGTTAATATTGGTAATCAGAGTTAATGATTATTGTAAATTTGCCACTTGAAACGTTAATAATTAATTAATTCGGCGACAAATATATAAAATTAATATGTAAATAATGATTAAAAATGAAATTTTTATACAAAAAATTAAGTTTTTAGTACGATGTATCTATGTTCAGGCTGTTTTTATCTATGAATCAACCATGTTGGTAATCTTACTCTCTTTACCCCAATCGGTCAATAGACCGCCGAATATTTATTTTGTGGCTTGCGTGAGGTTTATCTAACTCTTGCGCCCTCTTGTCGGCATCTTATATGCCGCTTTGCTTGTACGTAGCCCATTACGCCTTTGACAATGGCGACAGTTAATCTGCACGACATAAGACGAAATCGTTTTGAGAGACTAATGACCGTTTTGGGTTGAAATGTCATTGCAAACTTCATGAAAACCAGCGGGTTTGCAATATGCGGTCTTTTGCACGATAAAAGGTGGCATTTTGTCGCACAAAAGAAGACCTTTTACACTGCAAAATGCCATCTTTTAAAATTCGATGAGTACCGAGTGATTATGAAAACGACAAAATGGAGAGTTATGGAAGTTAAAGAATTTATCACTACGCGGTGCTCCGTTGGAAGTTAGAGCTAAATGCTTTGCCTGTTGACTGCTGCGTGGCTATTGGCTCTAACTTCCTTAACTTCTCTAAATTCTTTAACTTCTTATCATTTCACCGTTACCTTATTGCCTGCCAAAGTGAACTTAGCCACGCCCATGTCGTTGAGCGCACGGAGCACGTCGGACAGCGACGTAGAGCGCGGCAGACTGATGTGTACGCGCGTGTCGGCGGCCCGTCGGTCGGTAAATACGATACTTGTGTTATACCACGAGCCGATATCGTTCATCACGTCTTCCAGCCTTTCGTTGTCGAATATGAACATTCCGTGAGTCCATCCGGCCATGGCCGTAAGGTCGGCTTGCGCCACTTTTACGTCACGTCGGCCGCCGAGCGTGGCCATCTGGCCGGGCTTCAGCGTTACGGTATGCCGCCCGCTGTCGTCTCTGACGCGCACTTTGCCGCTGTAGAGCGTTACCGAATGGCTGATGTTGGGATATGCCCTGACGTCGAACACGGTGCCGAGTACCTCGGCGCGTACGCCGTCCGCATGTACGATGAACGGCTGGCTCTTGTCGTGATGGACGTCAAAGCGTGCCATGCCGGTAAGCCGCACTTCCCTTGTTGGCTGCCCGTCGAAGCTCTCGGGATATTCTATGCGCGAGCCGGCGCCCAAGAGTACGTGTGTTCCGTCAGGCAAAACAACGGTCAGGGTGGTGGCTGTCGGCGTGCTTACAACCCTCTTTCCTCCGTCAACGGTATGTACAATGCCGTCGGGAAGATCGGCGGCGACGAAGGTTCCGCTGCCGTATTGTACGGCCGTCAGCCTGTTCCAAGGCACGAAAAGCACAGCGGCTATTGCCACGGCGGCCGCCGCCACTACGCCGATGGACAGTCGGACAATCTTTCGGCGGCGGTTTGTGCGGTAATGCTTTGCCTCAAACTCAGCCCATGCCTGCTGTGTCTCGTCGTCGGTAGGCAGGTCGCCCAGTGCCTCGCCGAGGGTGTACAGCAGGCTGAGATCGTCTTTTTCAAGACCGTTTACGTCTTTATATGTCTTATCATTCATTATCAATCCTCCTTTTGTTTTATTCTTTCCCTAAGTATGTTGAGCGCCTTCCGTATATGCTTCTTCACCGTTTCGTGGCTTATGCCGAGGCGTTCGGCGGCCTGGCGGTGCGTGTTGTGCTCGTAGTAACACATCCTTATTATGCTCCGTGTAGGCTCTTCCAGGGTGCTTGCCACGGCTTCAACCTTGCCCAGCAGGCGTTCGTGCTCGCTCCAGTCGGCTTCGCCTAAAGTGCGGACGGCCTCGGCCAGCTGCTCGGTATGGCTGCTTTCCACCTTCAGGTGCTTCAGCCTGTTAAGGCAGGCGTTGCGCACGCACAGGCCGAGCCACGCCCCTTGCTCCTCCGCTTTCAGGCTGTCGAAGCGCCGCCACGCCCGCTCCATCACGTCCGCCACTATGTCGCGGGCCTCGTCGCGGTCGCCCGTAAGCTGCACGGCGAGGCGCACCAGTCGTGCGTAGTGCGACATAAACATCCGTCGGAACTGCTCCCTGTCATTGTCTTTTGTATTCATTTATGTTGTCTTGGCTGATTTCGGGGTGCAAAATTAGCCATTATCCTTGTAACCACGGCATTACAGACGCTGTTTTTCGGCTTGTCCCGCGCCCGTTCCCTTGTATTTGCTCTTCGTAGCGTTGAACGTGTACGTTAGGCTCAGCTTTATCCTGCGGCTGTCGCCTTCGTTGCGGGTGTCATAATAAGTGTGGTCGCCGTACACGGTGAAACGGTAGCGCCCGGTGTTGAAAATGTCGTCGACGTTGAGGCCGATTTTCAGCGATTTGTCCTTGAAGAACGTCTTTGCCACGCGCAGGTCGACCTTTCCCCGTGGCTGGTCGATGGCGTAGCTCATCGTCGCCCGTGTGCTGTAAGTGGCCTTCAGGTTGACGAACCAGCCCTTGGGCAGCACGAAACTGTTGTCAAGACGGAAGTCGAAGCATGCCTGGTTTTTAAGATACGGTATGCCGAGCGACGTCGCGTCGGAGTCATACCAGTTTACTCCGGCCGACAGGCTGGGCTGGTAGACGCCGAACTTTGGCGTCAGGTTTATGCTTGCCCCGTACTGGTTGGTGTACGGAATGCTTGCCATTGTCTGCAGCATTACGCCCGGATGAGTCTCGTCGTTGTACGGTTTGAAGTACGATGTGTACATGTTCAGGCAGTAGTCGTACCATATCGTGAAGTTAATCCACCGCCATCCGCCGTCCAAAGTCACCATATGGTGCTTCTGGGGAACGAGCAGCGGGTCGCCGTTCTCGTACAAATACTTGCTCTTGTAGCTGACGGCGCTCGACAGCATGTCGTACGACGGACTGAGCTTCATCAGCCTGTAAGACAGCGCGAGGTTCCAGTCGCCGTGGCTGTAGCTTGCCGTTGCCGACGGCAAAAAGTCGTTGTACGTGGGGCTTTGCTCGCTTTTGAATACGCCGGCCTCGTAATATTTGGTGCGCTGATGCTCGTAACGGAGACCCGCCTGGAGGCTGAAGCGGCCGAGAGTGACGGTATAGTCGGCAAAGGCCGAGTAATATTCCTGGCGCAGATGGTCGTCGGCGTCGGCCGAGAAGCCGCTCTGCACGAAGCGGTCACGGCGGTCGGTGAAGGTCTCTTCGGTGCCGAAGGCCAGCGTTCCTTTCCACAACGGCGCCGAGACAACCAGCTTGGCGGCGTACAGGTCGTTGTCAACGTCGTTGTACGACTCGGCGTCCGTAGTACCGTTATTTGCCGCTGTCTGCCACGAACGGGAGTTGCCGCCAACGTAGTCGGCGTTGAAGTCGATGTCCCAACGCCCGAAGGTAGCCGTGTAATAGGCGTTTACGGAGTGGTTCCAGCCGTCTGCCGACTCGTTGTAGGAGTTCGTCTCGATGTCGTCAAACAGTTCGCCGTCGCGGTAAACTGTGGTGTTTCCCCATGAGCGGGCCTTCTCGCGGCCGAGCGTACGGCTAAGTTCGTAGCGCACGCCTAACGACTGATGGTCGTCGGGTTCATAGTTAAAGCCCGCCTCTCCCTTGAAGTTGGCCGCGCGGCGGCTGTTGTTCTGCTTTGTCTCCATGCGCCAGAGCGACGACGTAGTCATTGTGCTCACCCTGCTGATGTCGCTCAGTGAGCCGTTCTCACGGAAGTTTCCTTTAAGGAAAACGTCAAGTCCGCCCGTACGGTAGTTCAGCGCAACGTTCTCGCGTCCGCCCGCCTTGCGGCTCTGCGTCCACTCTCCGTACATCTGTCCGCTGAGTCCCTGGCCGCGCAGGCGTATTGTCTTGAGGCGTATCACGGCGCCGACGTCAGACGAATATCTCGCCCCGGGGTTCATGATAAGCTCCGCCTGCTGTATGTCCGAGGCCTGTATGCGGCTCAGTTCGTCCTTGTCGCGCACCTTGCGTCCGTTCATATACACCTCCACGGCGCCACGTCCTATCACGCTGTAGCTGCCGTCCTCGCCGGTGACGAAGGGCAGATGGCCAATCATGTCGTCGGCAGAGCCCATCTGGGCGAGCGCCGTTCCGGCCACGTTGGCCACTATGTTGCCGCCCTTGCGCTCAATCATGGGGCGGTTGTTGGTCACGGTCACGCCTTTAAGCTGCTTCGTTTCGTCCTTCAGGGCTATGGTGTTGTCGGCACGGCAGGGCACAATGGCCGTGCCGTAGCCTACGAACGACACCTTCAGGACGCACTCTTGCGAGGGCATGTCGGGCAGGGCGAACGTTCCGTCGTCGGCCGTTACGCAGCCAGTAACGTACTTCCTGCCGGCAGCGGTGAGCATAACAACGTTGGCGAAAGCCAGCGGACGGCCCTGCTCGTTGGTCACACGGCCGCTCACGCCATGGCCTTTGCTGCTGCCGCTGCTGTATTGTACGACGAAGTAAATGTCCCTCTCGACAAACTTAAACGGCTTTCCCTTCAGCACCAACGCCAGCGCCTCGGCCTGCGTCTTGCCTTGGATATTGGCCGTTACACGGTAACGCTCGGTCTCGGCGTAGGTAAACAGGATGCTCTTTCCGCCCGAACGCTCTATCTTCTTGAGCGCCGAGGGCAGAGGCTCGTCGGCAAGGCGCAGCGTAACCAGCCTGTCGCCGCGTGGCAATTCGGCCGCTGCTGCCATGCAAATCGTGGCCATGCAGACGGCCAACAGTGTCTTGATGTAATTCATGGGTCAGTAAGTTGTTATATGGTCTGTTTTTATTTATACAACAACTTAAAGGCTGAAAAGGTTACGGATACGGCTCGTTTTTATGAGATATTAACACTTCTCTTAATCAGGATGGTGTCTCTTTTTTATCCAAGTGGTCGCATACTATAGAGCAAATGATGCCCTCTTGCAAGCAAGAAAGTCACATGTTATTACGCACACGACAACCTCTTGTAATCAAGAAAGTCACACCACATTACATGCACAACCGCCTTTCGCAAGCCAAAAGGCCATCAATTAGGCGCTAAAAGGCCGTCTTTTGCAAGCTAAAAGATGGTCTTTTGCAACGCATTGAGTATCAAGGCATTACACAATCGGTGTTTTTTAAGTCGACAAGGGACGAGATACGAGCAGACAAGGAGATTTGTTTAGTCGACGAGTCAACAAGAGACGAGCAGACAAGGAGATATGCATTGTAAGTAT
>NZ_JACJJG010000050.1 GCF_016899855.1 Marseilla massiliensis | reverse complement strand
ATTTCAAAAAACCGTGTAATTGACTATGTTTCAATAATTTCAAAGAACTATTTATCCACTTTTACGGGACAGTAGTGAAAAAATATATAACCGATACATTCGGTTACGATTTAAACCGACAATGTGTATATATTCGATTACATTATCATTTTGAGATAAGCTGTCAAGAGACTGTACCTCAATCAATCTGTGCCTTCATAGACAGTAATGATTATGAAAGTGCAATACGTGAAACTATATCCCTTGGCGGCGATGCCGATACCATGGGTGCAATCACTGGTGGTATAGCCTCAGCATTCTACAAGGAAATACCTGACAACATTCATGAATTTGCCTTATCAAAATTAGATGAAGAAATGAAAGCCACTCTCCACGAATTTGAAAATAGATACACATACTAATACTTAAATGCTTTAATTAAAAAGGTGTCAAAAGGCAAATACATTTCCTGTAATAGCCTTTTGACACCTTTTAAAATTCAGTCTGATATATCCTGAACCTCAATTACTTATTTTTTCTTAGTAGGAACGGACTTATAAGCTTTGTTTAATCCGGAAATAACCTCATTAGTTATATCGTATGCTTTATCAGCATAAAGTATATTGTCACCAGCCTTGCTTAAGATCAAAGAATACTTCTTGTCCTTATTGTAAACGGCAAGATAATGTTGTATACTATCACGCAATGCCTTATTAAACTTATCCGTCTCAGCCTGGAACTCATTACCCAAACGCTGCTGCAATTCCCTCAAGTCTGCATCCTGTTTCTGCAGACCAGCCTGAACTGCCTCAGCCTGCTGTTGAGTATATTTATTATTTTGAATATCCTGCTGGAATTTAGCTACTGCATTCTGCAAAGAGCGGCCTTTTGAGTTAATCGTGTTTTGGATATTCTGACTTTTCTTTTCAAGTATAAGCGAATATTCCTTACAGAACTTATACTGGGTCATAATAGAGTCAACCTCTATATAAGCTATTTTCATGTCTGAGCTTGCCGAAGATGTTGATACAGGTTTTTCGTCAACCTTTGGTGCTTGCTTATTGCATGAAGTTACAGCCAATGCCAACAAAGCCACTGCCGCAGCCGAACAAATTACTTTTTTCATACTATATTGTTATTTGTTTAATTATTATTTACGTAAAGTATTTTCATTAAGAACCAATCCTTCGTTTGTGGTATAATGCCGTTCTGAAACGTCAATATAGCAATTATTAACATGCGAAAGACTTTAAATTCTTTCAAATTTCTTATTTTTGCATGCAAAGATAATGCAAATCGTCTTAAACGCAAAATAAAAGCGAATGAAATGAGCCTTTTTATTTGGCTATTATGATATTAAATTCATTAGTATATGGATATAAATAACTTAAAACCACAGTGCGTCTTTGAGCAGTTCGCGAAAATAAACAAAATACCGCGTCCATCAAAGCATGAGGAAAAGATGATTGAATTCCTTGTGAATTTCGGTAAAGAGAACAACCTTGAAACCAACGTTGACGAAACAGGCAACGTCATAATACGCAAACCAGCGTCAAAAGGCTGTGAGAACAAACAAACACTGATACTGCAAAGTCACATGGATATGGTGTGCGACAAACTTGTAGACGTGGACATTGATTTTACAAAAGACCCTATAGAGACATACATTGACGGAGAATGGATGAAAGCAAAAGGCACAACACTTGGTGCCGATGACGGTATAGGATGTGCCATACAACTTGCCATACTCGCTGAGGACAATATTGAACACGGCCCTATAGAGTGTGTATTTACAAGAGACGAGGAAACCGGACTAACAGGTGCCCACGGCATGAAAGCCGGCTTCATGACAGGCAATTTACTTATAAATCTTGATAGTGAAGATGAAGGACAGTTCTTCATCAGTTGCGCCGGTGGAATGACGACTATAGCAACATTCAAATTCGAAAAGGAAAAAGCTCCAGAGGGTTATTTCTTCTTGAAATTGTCTCTTAAAGGCTTGCACGGAGGACATAGCGGAGATGACATAAACAAAAAATTCGCTAACGGCATCAAGTTACTTACGCGTTTCATGTATATTATCAGCGAAAAATACGATGTCCGTATTGCTGGTTTCAATTCTGGAAGAATGCATAACGCCATACCAAGAGACGGAATTGTCGTATTTGCTGTACCCTCAGAAGTCAAAGAAGATATACGTATCGCCCTGAACATTTTTGCAAACGAAATAGAAGACGAATTCCATGTAACAGAAAACAATATCTGTTTCAATTTGGAAAGCACTGACGCCGAACCAATACTGCCAACCCCAATAAGCAAGAACCTTATATTGGCTTTACAAGCTATCGACAACGGCCCCTACTCCATGTGCCAGGATGAAGCTTTAGCATGGATGGTTGAAACATCAAGCAATGTCGCAAGCATTACAACAACTGAAAATGAAATAACCATCGTAGCCTCGCAGCGCTCAAATGTAATGAGTAATCTGACAAATATGGGCAATACCGTTAAAGCTGTATTCCAGTTGGCCGGAGCAGAAGTGTCTCAAGGCGACAAATACCCTGCATGGAAAATGAATCCCGACAGCGAACTTACACAGATTGTCGTTGCAACATACAAGAAGCTGTTTGGAAAGGAACCTAAAGTCATAGGCATTCACGCAGGCCTTGAGTGCGGACTATTCTCCGAAAAATATCCCAATCTTGACATGGTGTCAATGGGACCGACATTGCGTGGTGTACATTCACCTGACGAGCGCTTGTTGATTCCTACCGTACAAATGGTATGGGATCATCTTTTGGAAATAATGAAGAATATTCCCGACAATAATCATTGACAAATGAATCATTCGTTCAGAACCATCATTGTCTGTGTAATAGTTATGGCCGCATTATCGGGCTGTGGCAAACAACACAAGGCGGAAGAAGTTGTAAAAGACTTCCTTGACGTCAACCTGAAGGAAAACAATTACTCGATAAGTTTCACCAAAATTGATTCCACAAGGCTTGTTACAGATAGTGCCGTAAATGCGATGAGGGAAAATGCCAAGAAAAATACAGCTTTTAAAAATAACATTAAGTACAACTCTACCCAGTCACAGAAAGTGTACATGTTTACAAAGGCTGTAATCCGATTTAATGAAGACACTATCCGCCACACTTTCTACCTAACTCCTGACCTTACACAGGTCGTATCATTTAAGGACAATTGATGAGCGGTACAAATTTTATAATAACGTCCCTGCATATGTTTCACAACACATAGCAGGGACGTTTCATCTTGAAACAGTACAATTATTAACTTCTCAGGTAAAAACTAACAATAATTCAGGCCAACATCCTGATGATGTACTTCCTCATCTCCTTCCGTGCAGAGCCTAAACGGTTTTCAACACTTTTATAATTCATATTTAGCGTTTTTGATATTTCCGAAACGGCAAGTCCGTCATAAACGTTCATGCGGTAAATCATACGCTGTTTCTCGTTTAGCCTTGCCATCCCACATTCCAAGATTTCCTTTATCTCCGCAACATCACATTCCGGCGTAACATTCCATTGTACGCTACAAGGCAAGGAACAGACATAACCTGCATATTCATTTTCAAACTTCTTATGCCTATAATGGTCACATATAAGATTGCGCACTATGGTATAAACAAGGTTGGACAATGTCTCTACAGTTATTATTCCATCAAGCGACAACAACCTCGTAAACACATTTTGAACTATATCGTCAGCAACCTCCGGATTACGCACTTTACCAATTACATAGGTACGTAACTCGGTGTAATGCTCCATATAATATTTCCTGATTGTAGTAAACTTTGTCTCAAGTTTTTTCATGGCCTAAAGTTGACTTTAAATACCTATCGCAAAGATATGAAATTATTCCAACAAGTTAAATTCCTTCAGTGATTAATTTCCTTGATAAGACAAATACACAACCTTTTGATAAAAATATTAATCATTCATAAACAACGAAATTCAACAAATATACAGTATATATAAAGAACTACGTTCAATTCATACGGTTAAAACCGTTCAAACAATACGTTAGAACCGCCAAAAGCAATCGTAAAAGCCGTCCTTGCGGCGCAAATGATTTACCTCGACAACAATCATGATGGCACGAATTTTGCTTGATATAAAATGTTAAGATTAAAGAAACATATAAAAACATACAACTATGCAAAAAGGTAATATAGGGGTAACTACTGAAAACATATTCCCCGTAATTAAAAAATTCTTGTATTCAGACCATGAGATTTTCCTGCGTGAAATGGTTAGCAACGCTGTTGACGCAACACAAAAAATGAAAACCCTGGCGGAAAAAGGAGAATTTAAAGGCGAACTTGGCGACCTCACCGTACATGTAAACCTCGACGAAAAGAACAAGACACTGACAATAAGCGACCGAGGTATAGGTATGACCGAAGAAGAAATAGACAAATACATCAACCAAATAGCTTTTTCGGGCGTAAACGATTTTCTAAACAAATATAAGGATAATGCAAATGCCATAATAGGACATTTCGGCCTCGGTTTCTATAGCGCGTTCATGGTTAGCGACAAAGTCGAAATCATTACCAGAAGTTATAAGGATGGAGCAAAAGCCGTAAAATGGAGCTGTGACGGTAGTCCTTCATTTGAAATAGACGAGGCTGAGAAAGCTGAACGTGGTTCTGACATTATACTTCACATTTCGGATGACTGCAAGGAATTTCTCGAAAAAGACCGCATACAGTCATTGTTGAACAAATACTGTAAATTCATGCCCGTAAAAATTGCGTTCGGGAAAAAGACTGAATGGAAAGACGGGAAACAGGTTGAAACAGCTGAAGACAATGTAATAAATGACGTAGAACCATTATGGACAAAAACTCCAAGTACGCTGAAAGACGAGGATTACAAGAAATTCTACCACGAGCTTTATCCTATGCAGGACGACCCGTTGTTCTGGATTCATCTAAATGTAGACTATCCGTTCAACCTTACAGGTATCTTGTATTTCCCGCGCATCAAATCCAACATTGACTTACAACGAAACAAAATTCAGCTTTATTGCAACCAAGTGTTCGTAACAGACCAGGTTGAAGGTATTGTACCTGACTTCCTAACGTTGCTGCACGGTGTAATCGACTCTCCTGATATCCCTCTGAACGTAAGTAGAAGCTATCTACAGAGCGACAGAGACGTCAAGAAGATTGCCACATACATAACAAAGAAGGTTGCAGACCGCCTGAATAGCATATTTAAGGAAAACCGCAAAGAATATGAAGAGAAATGGGACGACCTAAAGTTATTCATCAACTACGGCATGCTGTCACAAGAAGACTTCTATGACCGCGCAAAAGATTTCGCCCTGTTCAAGGATGTTGACGGTAAATATTTTACTCTTGACGAATACAAGACATTAATAAAGGACAACCAGACCGACAAGGAAGGGCAACTGATTTATCTTTACGCAACCAATAAGGAAGATCAATACTCATACATAGAATCTGCCAAGGACAAAGGCTATAGCGTATTACTTCTTGACGGCCAGCTTGACGTACCAACAGTATCAATGTTCGAACAGAAGTTCGAGAAGAGCCGTTTCATGCGTGTAGACAGCGACATCATCGACCGTCTTATCGTAAAGGAAGACATTAAGAAAAACGAGCTTGACAGTGACCAGACTGACAATCTGTCATCTGCTTTCCGCTCTCAAATGCCACAAATAGAAAAGGCGGAATTCAGTGTTGAAGTACAATCGCTCGGAGAAAATGCCCAACCTGTAATTATTACCCAAAGCGAGTATATGCGGCGAATGAAGGATATCAGCCGTTATCAAAGCGGAATGAGTTTTTATGCCCAAATGCCTGACAGCTACAGCCTGGTTCTAAATAGCGACCATGCACTTATCAAGGGAATACTTGACGATGAGAACGCAAAATGCGGCGAGGCACTAAAACCTGTGATAAGCGAAATCAAGGGACAGCAGGCACGCCTCTCTGCCCTGCACCAGAGCCAGAGTAAGAAGAAACCGGAGGAAATAACACAAGAAGAAAAAGACGACCTTGCCAATACTGAAAAGGCACTTAACGAGCAAAGGGACAAGAAAAAACAAATAATATCCGATTATGCGAAGGACAACAAAATCGTACACCAACTCATAGACCTTGCCCTCTTGCAGAACGGCATGCTGAAAGGGTCGGCTCTTGATGCATTTATCAAGCGGTCAGTAGCGCTTATTAAGTAAAGTACAAAGTGTATAAAAAATTTGAACGGTCGGAAACATTTTTGATTTCCGACCGTTTTTCTATAATAACAAGCCTGACCGTATTTATTTTAAGTCGCTAACGCATAATTTTACCTAAAAACAACAACTTACAGCTGACAGACCTTTTATCAAAATGTAAAAGATGGCTTTTCGCTTCACATTTGACGGCAAACAGCATGCTAAAAGGTCATCTTTTACAGAATAAAAGACCGTTAATCACAAAATAAAATGGCAACAATAAAATAAGGATGACAACTAACACCATACTAACACTATACGGACGCACAAAAAATCAGCTACATCGGAATAACATTCATACATCCAAGAAATTATAAAATATACGTGGTTCATGACTTATTCTGCTATATTTGTGTAACTTTGCAGAAAGTAAAACCTGAAATATAAAGTACATTTTTAATATGCGTGTAATAAGCAATGAGGTAATCAGGCATAACAAAGCGGATGATTGCGAAGCTGTATATTCACTTATCTGCGACATGGAATCACGGCAACTACCATACGAACAGTTCAGGCAGATATACAACCTACAACTAAAATCAGACTTATATACTTGCCTGATATACGAAAAAGAAGGGACTGTGCGGGGGTGTATAAACCTTAGGATGGAGCAACAATTACACCATGCAGGCAAGATATGTGAAATCATGGAATTAGTCGTTGACGGCTCGTGCAGAAGTACAGGCATTGGCAAAACTCTGTTTGACGCAGCTTGTGACGAGGCAAAACGGCATGGTTGCATGCAGATAGAGGTATGCTGCAACCAGCTTAGGGAACGTACACATAGATTCTACGAGAGACAAGGCATGCACAATTTTCACTATAAATTCTCGCGAAGTTTTACCGATGATGATGACGGAACGAACAGACTTGGGCGATGACAATCGCTATTAAAATACATCCTTACCGCTATAACTATTGGCCTCTTAAACAACATCAGATAATAAAAAAGCATTATATTTGCAGTTGAAATAAACATTATGGCATAAATGCTTAATAATGAATACCATGGAAAATCGAAACGCAAGCAAAGATACGTTTGACGGGATAAAATCAATGGTTGTTGAGTTTCTGAAAAAATATTTCAACGCCATGCCCGACAAGGAAAATGAAGAAGAAACTATACGCGGAATAAGCGCCGGAGTATCATTCAAAGGCGCAACCCTATGGGTTCTTGTTTTCGCCATATTCATTGCTTCATTAGGACTTAACGTCAATTCCACTGCCGTAATCATTGGCGCCATGCTCATATCTCCACTTATGGGACCAATTATCGGTATGGGGTTAGCCGTCGGAATAAACGACTTTGAGCTGTTGAAACGTTCGGCTAAGAATTATCTCGTGGCAACGGTTATAAGCGTTATCACGGCTACAGTATATTTCCTTCTTACCCCACTTGACGAAGCCCAGTCCGAACTCTTGGCACGAACCTCCCCTACTCTTTACGACGTACTTATTGCCCTGTTCGGCGGTGCAGCAGGATTCGTAGCCTTAGCCACAAAAGGCAAGGGCAATGTACTGCCTGGTGTGGCCATTGCTACAGCTCTCATGCCACCATTATGTACAGCCGGGTTTGGTATCGCTACAGGAAATTTCTACTATTTCCTTGGAGCATTTTACCTGTTTTTCATCAACACCGTATTCATAAGTCTTGCAACCTACTTAGGCACAAGAATGATGAAGTTCAAGCAAAAAAGCTTTCTCGACAACGACCGCTACACAAAGGTTAGACGCTATATCATCATTGCTGTGGTGGCAACCATGGTACCAGCTGTGTTCATGACATACAACATTGTCAGGGAAAGCATATTCAAGACGAACATAAGCAAATTCGTAAATGACCGTCTGGAAAATACCGGAACACGCATTATATCTTATGACGTGAACAGTGACAGCCTGACTTTACGTGTAGTTGCCGTAGGAAGGGAGCTATCGGAGAATACAATTAAGAACGCTGAACAATCTATGGCGGATTACAAGCTCGGACGATACCGACTGCAAGTTATACAGGGTTCAGAATCAGACTCCGTAATGCTTTTAAACAATAAATTAGCCAATATGCGTACATCAACGGATAATTATGCTGCAATGTTTCACGAAGAAGCCCAGAAAACGGCACGCCTGCAAGAACTTCTTAATGAATACACACGCTATGAAGCAATGGCTCCTGTCATCGCCAAAGAAACCAAAGCGTTATTTCCCAAGACCAGGAATATAAGTCTTGCATTGGCAAACGAGGCCTCGGCTGATACTACGGTTTTAAAACGGTACGTCGTTGCAATAATTGGAATTGAACAACAAACAAGGTTAACCGATGACGAACAGAAAAGAATGTCTGAATGGCTCGGTACGAGATTAGGTGTTGACACAGTACATATTTTCATAAGGCACTGACTTCAAGCCTATTTCTCTTATCCACACTATGTTGCAAAACAGCCGCCATCCAGCAGTCACTTATTCATCATGGTAGAAATAATAAAACCAATATGTGCCGCCGTAAGTATCACGCACGTATGATTCACGCTTACGCTTATCGGTATATTTACGTTCAAGTTCCTGGAAATCAGCATAGTCTGCATCAAGCACCTCGTTGTGGTACACTAATACAGGATTTGCCCTTAAATGAGTGTAAAGTGTCAATGCCTCACGGTAATGCTTTGGCAATGACGGCGAACTTAAATTATACTTGTATCTGATTGCATTAACGAATCCGTCAAGATTCTTGTCCAAAAGAAAACCACATAGTAAATAATCCGTAACTGGTTTCATCGCCAATCCATTATTTTCTATGTAAAGTAAATATTCCATAGGCGACATACGGCCTTTGCGGCGTATGCTAAGTGCCTTGAAAATCCTGCTCTCCGGATAGAACAGACACCTGACACTGTCCGAATTAGGCAATAAAGCCGATGATCCGCCAACAACAGGATATTCAAACAGTCGTTCACCCAACTGTCTCTGGCGGGACAAAGCGTATATACGCAACATCGTAAGCGACGCATCTGTATCGTCTGATTTTGCACCAACTTTTATTGCCTCGGCGTAATTACCTGAATTTAAGAGACTTTCAACACGCAAACGATAGTGGAACAATCTATCACTGTTACCGCAAAGACATACACAAATGAACATTGCGGCCATAAGTAAGAGATTCCGCCACAACTCACCTAATAGTGTATAATGCGGCACTGAATATGACATGTCTTTTCCACTATATCGGGCATACATCGAAATTGCTACGTACACGACAAGCAATAACGGAGCAAGCCATAACCATACAGAATAAAATGGATTACTATCGAATTCTGGATTTACACCCGTCAGCGCCGTTAGCAACAATAGAGAAGGAAAGAATGTCAAGACATAAAATCCACCCCTGAATGTATATAATTTTCTTGCCGCAACATGGACAAGATACAGCACCGTCGTTATAACTACGGTACCTATCATCCTGTTATAATGAGTGGTTCCTCCAGACAAAACATGCTGTATCATGAAAAGCAGGTCTGCCTGAAAGAAATACAAATATACAAATACAAACAATATGAAAACAATAGCACATGCCGAATTCAGCAATGTGCTATTGTTTGAGTCAGCGCTACGCGTCATTTCAATTCTTCTTTAATACTACTGCCGAACGTGCCGGAATATAAAGCTTTAGCCATTCTTTATGGTCTTTAACGTACAGCGGATCATAATTCGTGACATGTGTCATTGTATCGTCAGCAAAACCATTGCCACCGAAATCCTTTGAATCTGTATTAAGTACGACATCATACGACCCAGTAGGTACGAGGAAACCATAATCCGTAAACGAACGTGTAGGACTGAAATTAAACACGAATACCAAATCACCACGCATAAAAGCCAAAACCTGGTCACCGTCATTATGCCATATTTCCTGCACAGGTGTGTTCTGGAAATTACGCACACTCTTTATCACCTTGAGCATCGCCTTGTCAAAATCACCAAGGTAATGATAACATAAGTCATGATTGTCTACAAGGTTCCATTGCCTGCGGGCGTATTTATAACTCCAGCCATTTCCTTCGCGCGGAAAGTCTATCCACTCCGGATGACCAAACTCATTACCCATAAAGTTAAGATAACCTCCGTTTATAGCACCTGCGGTAACAAGGCGTATCATCTTATGTAACGCTATACCACGATGAACGGTCTCGTTCTCATCGCCTTTCTTAAAATGCCAATACATGTCCGCATCGATCAACCTGAAGATTATCGTCTTGTCTCCCACCAGAGCTTGGTCATGACTTTCACAATAGCTTATGGTTTTCTCGTCCGGACGGCGATTTTTCACCTCCCAGAATATACTGCTCGGCTTCCAATCCTCATCACTCTTTTCCTTTATTGTCTTTATCCAATAATCAGGAATGTTCATTGCCATACGATAGTCGAAGCCAAAACCGCCATCCTCAAACTTGGCCGCAAGCCCAGGCATACCACTTACCTCCTCGGCAATGGTAATGGCGTCAGGATTTACTTCATGTATAAGTTTGTTTGCTAGAGTAAGGTAACAGATTGCGTTATCATCCTCATGTCCATTGAAATAGTCG
Organism: Marseilla massiliensis; assembly: GCF_016899855.1. Classification (GTDB taxonomy): domain Bacteria; phylum Bacteroidota; class Bacteroidia; order Bacteroidales; family Bacteroidaceae; genus Prevotella. Next base: position 9,358 of record NZ_JACJJG010000050.1, on the reverse strand, counting down.
CCGTAATTGCAGAAAGCCTCGCCCAAACCATGACTATAATATAGCATTGAGGTAACACCGTCAAAACGGAATCCGTCAAAATGAAATTCCTTCATCCAATATTTGCAATTACTCAACAGAAAATGGATAACGTCATCCTTGCCATAATCAAAGCATAAACTGTCCCAAGCAGGATGTTCATGCCTGTCACCTGGATAAAAATACTGGTTCGGATCTCCGGCAAGGTTACCAAGTCCTTCAACCTCGTTTTTTACCGCGTGGCTATGCACTATATCCATTATGACGGCAATACCGTTACGATGGGCTTCATCAATAAGGGCTTTTAGCTCTTCAGGAGTTCCAAAGCGGCTCGAAGGCGCAAAGAAACTACTTACATGATATCCAAACGAGCCATAATACGGATGTTCTTGTATAGCCATTATCTGTATGCAATTATAGCCATCTTCGATTATTCTTGGCAATACATTGTCCTTGAACTCTGTATAAGTACCGACCTTTTCCGCATCCTGTGCCATTCCTATGTGGCATTCATAAATCAACAGAGGGCTCTTATTCGGCTTAAACTTCTTTTTCCTCCATACATAAGGTTTCTCAGGATTCCAGACTTGCGCAGAGAATATTTTTGTATTGTCATCCTGCACTACTCTCTGAGCCCATGCAGGAATTCTCTCGCCATGTCCACCGTCCCAATACACGTGCATCTTATAAAGGTCACCGTGCTTTATTCCCTTTTCTGATATCTTGAGTTCCCAATTTCCGGTTCCTTCTATTCGCTTAGCCTTATATTTTTCAGATTCTTCCCAATTGCTGAAATCTCCGACCAGATATATCGCTGTAGCATTAGGAGCCCACTCTCTGAATACCCAACCACGGGACAGCTTATGCAATCCATAATAATCATATCCGCTCGCAAAGCCCTCTAAAGTATCTTTACCGTTACGTGTCAGTTGGTTCAGTTTCCATACGGCGTGGTCATGCCGGCCTCTTATTGCATCTTCATAAGGAGCAAGATATCCATCGTCAGCCACTAAACCGATATGTTCCGGCTGTTTAGCCGTCACCTCAGTTTTAGTTTTTACCGTTTTTGACTTTCTTGTTACCATAATACTTTGTTCTTATTACGAATAATCTAATTACAGCATTTATGCCAACACCTTAAATATAGCTTTCTTTATTTCTGGTACTCCAGCTATACATGGAGCATGTCCGTCCTGCGGGAAAAATATGGCAAACTCACCAGGTTTACATGTAACGTATGTGTCAGCCATGCCCTCGTACTTAGTTATATCTTTTTCATTATTGTATTCTGCATCTGGCAAATCGCACAAAGGAGTATAGCCATATGTTTCTTCAGCACTAAGAGGAATTTGTATGTCTATCATCTTCTTGTGCGTCTCTAACACCGCAACCTCCTTTGTCTTACCTTTTGCAACTTGTACATTGACAAACAGATCCGAACCTTTTATTTCATGTTTGCCAATCTCCAGAGAGTTCAAGTCATTAGACTTAATAAAATCCAAAACATCTTTGAACAAAGGATTCAATGATACGTATTTGTCCAAATTCTCAAGCGTGTCTATTACCATAATAATTAAATTTAAAAGATTATTGAACTCTGTTTCCTAAAATATACATTCCTTGTGAAACGATATTACCGTTACGGTCTTTTTCTATAAACTTTCCGTCCCGCAAGTCATCCTTATATGAACCTTCAAAGCGTCTTCCGTCCTTATCAACCTCGACAGCCTTGCCGTTTCTCTTCCCGTCAACATAAATGCCCTTAAACTTACTACCATCTGCGAAATGTACAATAACTTCGCCATCAAACGTTCCGTTTTTGAAATTGCCTTCATAAATGTCACCGTTTTTTTTAGTAAGTTTGCCATGGCCATTCTGTTTATCATTTTTCCAATAGCCATTATATATATCACCATTTTTCCATTGCAACACACCATGACCATCTTTGTCTCCACCGATAAAATGCCCTGTATAACAATCACCATTAGCAAATGTAAATATACCTTCACCAGTACGTTTACCCCTTAAATAATCACCTTCATAAACGTCTCCGTTTTGGAATCTATATATGCCTTTGCCATTCTGGACATCATCAAACCAATCACCGGTATAAACGTCACCATCTGCATACTTGTTTGTACCCTTACCCGACCTTAAATTCTCAAGCCACATACCATCATAAGTCGTACCGTCTGCCCAATCGAAAAAGCCTTTACCGCTCTTCTTGTCATCTTTCCATTCCCCATCATAATAAGCGCCGCTATTATAGGTATATTTCCCTTTTCCATTACGTTTATCTTGCCGCCATTCGCCATCGTAAATATCACCATTATAATAATACATTACGCCATGACCTTGCTGATAATCCCTGAACCACAGCCCTACGTACTTATTGTTGTTCATAAAATAATAAGTACCACGCCCATGTTGTTGGTCCTGAAACCACTCTCCGTCATATTTTTCACCATCAGAAAAAGTATAAACCCCATAACCTTGACGCTTTCCTTTAACATAATGTCCTTCATAAGTATCTCCGTTCTTATAAACAGTCTTACCTTTACCATGAGGTTTACCGGCAACCATCTCTCCCTGGTATGTTCCTCCGTCTTTCGTCTCGCATGAACCTAAAGTTATCTTTTGGGCATTTACATACAATGGTAGTATCAACGCCATAAAAACGAGTAATATATTATTCTTCACGATTATCCTTTTTAAATTTATCACCAAAAGTAATAAAAATCTGCCACACGGCAAAAATATTTATTAAAAAACGATAGACTTACAGAGTTTATTGAGAAATATTAGTATCTTTGTAAAAATATTAAAACCACAAAAAGATGAATTTCGTAGGAATAATACCTGCCAGATATGCCTCTACACGTTTTCCAGGAAAACCTTTGGCAAAACTTGGTGGTAAAACTGTAATTGAAAGAGTATATAGGCAAGTTTCTAAAGTTCTTGATTACGTTTACGTCGCTACGGACAGCGAACAAATTTTCAACACTGTTATATCTTTCGGTGGCAACGCCATCATGACGTCTCCAAATCATAAAAGCGGTACTGACAGAGTTGAAGAGGCTGTAAACAAAACAGGGAAGAAATTTGATGTAGTAATAAACATACAAGGCGATGAGCCTTTCATTCATGAGTCTCAAATAAAAACTATATGTGAATGTTTTGACGATTCGCAAACAATGATAGCCACGCTGGGGCGACCGTTCTCAAATAACGATACAATAGCCGAACTTGAAAATCCCAATTCGCCTAAAATCGTATGCGACAACAATAACTTCGCAATGTATTTTAGTCGAAGCATCATACCATATATCCGCAATGTTGAAAAACAAGAATGGCTAAATAGTTTTAATTATCTTAAACATATTGGATTGTATGCCTATAGAAGGAATGTTCTGTCAGAAATAACACAATTAAAACAGTCCTCATTAGAAATAGCAGAAAGTCTGGAACAATTAAGATGGCTCCAAAACGGTTACAAGATAAAAGTTGGTATAACGGAAATTGAAACAATAGGTATAGACACCCCTGAAGATCTGCAAAAAGCTGAGGAGTTTTTAAACAAAAACCGATAAAATGACAGAAAAGAAAGAACTGATATTGTCATTGGGAAGCAATGCCGACCAAAAAGAATGCATGTCGGCGGCATGTACAAAACTGCATGAAATGTTTGGTGACGATATTGTGTTCAGCCAACAAATGTGGACAAATCCTATTGGCATCGACTCAGATAAGTTCCTTAATTGCCTTGTTTTCACTCATACTTCACATAAACTGGAATATATAAACAAGGCAATGAAACATATTGAGCGGCTATGTGGCAACCGGAAAAGAGCCAGGGCAAATAACATTATAAAGATGGACATTGATATTTTAAAATATGGTGAGCAAATATTACACAATAATGATTGGAGCCGTGCATATATCATTACAATGATGAAAGATTGCCCCTTTAAATAAAAAATGTCTACAGAATTAAAAACATAATAGAATGGTCAGACTCTTATTTTTTACATTTTTATTAGCTATATCAAGTTATGCTAACGCTCAAGAATTCGACAAATATTTCCTTGACCGAACCCTGCGCATTGACTATATATTCTCCGGAAACAAATCTCATCAGGAAATAAGTTTATCAAATCTTTATACAATGCCTCGCTGGTTCGGTAAAAGACTGAATCTTGACAAAATCCCAGTAGAAGGCAATGGACAAATTACCGTACGTACACACAATTCAAAAAAGACAATCTACAAAAATTCATTTTCAACACTATTCCAGGAATGGTTGTCTTATGACGAGGCTGCAGGACCGGCCCACTCTTTCGAGAACGTGTTTCTTGTCCCCATGCCTAAAGACACTGTTGACATAACTGTAGAACTGCGCAATAACAGGCGAGAAACGATAACCTCATATACCCATACAGTCGTACCGACGGATATTTTAATAAAAAAAACAGGCGAACGTAACATTACGCCTTATGTTACATTACAACAAGCACAAGATTCATCAAGGTGCATACACGTCGCCTTTGTGGCAGAAGGTTACACTATAAATGAAATGGATACATACATAAACGACGCGAAAGAGGCTATGGATGCTATTTTTGCTCACGAGCCGTTTAAGTCGTCAAGAGACCGTTTCAATGTAATTGCCGTAAAATCAACCTCCATAGAAAGCGGAACCAGCGAACCGTCAAAAGGAATATGGAAAGAGACTATTCTTGGTTCTCACTTCGATACATTCTATAGTGACAGGTATTTAACCACACTTAACCTCGCAACCTTACACAACAAGCTTGCCGGAACACCATATGAGCACATAATAATACTGGTTAATACAGCTCAATATGGAGGTGGCGGTATACTTAATTCATATGTCCTATCCATGACTCACCATCCCATGTTCAAACCAGTGGTAGTACATGAGTTCGGACACAGTTTTGGGGGGCTTGCGGATGAATACGCCTACGATTTTGAACAAATACCAATGTATCCCCATGATGTCGAACCATGGGAACCAAACATAACAACCCTTAAGGACTTTCACGGAAAATGGGAAAGCATGATATCACCCGGCACTCCAATTCCTACACCTGACAGTTCAAATCCCGAAATCATAAAGACAAAAGTCGGATTGTTCGAGGGGGCAGGATATAGTTTAAAAGGTGTGTATCGTGGAACACAGGATTGTAGAATGCGCACTAACGAGACTCCTGAATTCTGTCCGGTTTGCCAAAATGCACTGCAACTTTTAATCGACTTTTATACAAAGTGAGACATTACATAATCATATTTCTGTTATCTGCCGTAATACAAACATCGGCTAACACGGTACAGTACGACACAATGCCTGATACTCGTAAATTAGGAATTGCTTTAGACTATTTTACAGGAGGGAAATATCATGAAGCATTGATTATGTTTCTCAAGCTTGACAAAAGATATAAACTTAACCCACGTTTTAAAGCATACATCGGACTTTGCTATTATTATGAGTGGGATTATGAACAGGCATGCAAGTACCTTGACAATGCGTTACCATCATTAACTATTTACGCGCCTGCGGAAAGAAGCATTTACTATAATGCCGCAGCAGAAAGCCATTTTGAGCTAAAGGAATACAGATTGGCCATACCTGTTTACGAAATGGGACTGCTGACATGCAGACAAAGCGAAAAAGCAAACATTTTTTATAAACTTGGTTTCTGCTATATGCTTATAGGAAAAACTGACATTGCCGCTGATAACTTCAAGTCGGCACTTGCATACTACAAGACATATCCTGATGCAAACTCTAAAGCGCGTATTACACAACTCAAGAATATGATACGGGGACTGGAAACAAACAATACGACCACAGGGTCTTAAACAAATATAATAATATGATATTCTATTTATCCGGTACAGGCAACACAAAATGGGCTGCATCCATTCTCGGCCAGATGACGGGAGAACGACTCATAGATATAACAAAAGTAAAAGAAGAAACAGCTTATTTTACACCAAACACTAACGAGCGTATAGGTTTTTGTTTCCCTGTGCATGGCTGGCGTCCGCCATTAGCATTTCGCAGATTCCTCAATAAACTAAGAATTGACAATCCAAACAATCATTATTGTTATGCCCTGTGTACAGCTGGCGACGATATCGGAGAAACTATGGATATACTGAAAAAGGATTTGGCACAACATGGAATAAAACTCGATAGTGCATTCTCGCTAATAATGCCGGAATCATATGTCGGTTTACCGTTTATGGACGTTGATACAAAAGAAAATGAGGAGCGCAAAAAGGTCAAGGCTGCGAAAGACTTGGCTATATACGGTCAGTTCATCACTGAAAGGAAAGTCGGAATGACATATCTCACGCTTGGACAGTGGCCACGGGTCAACAGTCGGTTACTCGGAGGATTTTTCACAAAATACCTCATTACCGATAAACACTTCCGTGTTGTTGCCAATAAATGCATTGGCTGCAAAACTTGTGCCGCAGTATGCCCTGTAAATAACATAGTGCCCAACAATGACAACATGCCTCAATGGAAGCACAACAACACGTGCCTTACATGTTTTGCCTGTTATCACCATTGCCCGACACATGCCATTGAGTTCGGAATAATGACCCGCAACAAAGGGCAATACTACTTCAAATGAAATAATATGAAAACGGGTATACCCAAATGAACAACGGCCACACCACAAATTCACCCAAGCATACCCGGAATATTTCCATCACCTTATAAAATTAGTTCGGATTGTTGGCTCCACCTTCGGCAGAGCCACGCCAGCCTTCTTTCCGGCTTCAATACATTTAAGCAACCATGCCATGTTCTGGCCCAAGCGCCTCATCGTCTGCATTCCCTCTTCGTCCTGCAACACTTCCTCTGGCTTATTTCCATGCACTTGGTTCCAATAAGTAGAAGGCACAGTAGGCATATTACTAATTCCATAATACTTATTAATGTCGTCAAAACCAGCCGTAGCACCACCTCGGCGACAACTTACAACTGTAGCCGCTGGCTTGTTGGCATACATGGCTGCCTTGCTACAAAAAGCCCTGTCCATAAAAGGCTTTATGAATCCAGACGGGCCTGCAAAATGAATAGGCGTACCGAAAATAAAACCATCTGCACGTTCGGCCTTCTCAAGAAAAGCGTTCACGGTGTCCTTGTCATACCAACAACGCTTTGTTCCGCTACAACGTCCACAACCAATACATCCCATGATAGGCTTGTTGCCACACCAAAACATCTCTGTCTCAATACCGCATTTAGCCAACTCTGCCGCAACAACATCCAATGCCGCGTTTGTACACCCGTATTGCTTCGGACTTCCGTTAACCAATAAAACCTTACTCATAATCCTCAATTAAATACCTTGAATCCTAAAAAATACTCCATATAACTAATACACTCTCGGGCCAAATATAGCCGTACCGATACGCACCATAGTGCTTCGACACTCCACAGCCTCCATATAGTCACCGCTCATGCCCCACGAACGTTCACGGAAACTGTCATTATCGGCAAAATAGTTCGTCTTCACCTCATCGAAGAAAGCCGCCGCAGTGTTGAACTCGTCACGTATTTGTTCTTCATCGTCAACATTCGATGCCATCATCATCAGGCCGCATATCCTCACGTTGGCAAGACCGCGCCATTCGCCGGCTGCCAACATTTCACGACATGCATCAAGCGTAAAACCGTATTTAGTAGCTTCTTCAGCAATATGCAATTCAAGCAACACGTCAATCACCCGGTCGTATTTAGCTGCCTGTTTGTTGATTTCCTTCAACAACTTCATCGAATCCACTGCGTCAACCATCGCTATATACGGCGCAATGTACTTCACCTTATTCGTCTGCAAGTGTCCGATAAAATGCCACTCGATGTCCTTTGGCAACACCTCAGCCTTTCGACTCAGTTCCTGTTCATGGCTCTCGCCGAACACACGCTGACCTGCGGCATAAGCAGCCTCTACATACTCTGCTGGATGAAACTTGCTCACAGCCACAAGTTTTACATCATTAGGCAACGTTTCCCTTATGGAACGCAGGTTTGCGGCTACATCGATGTCTATCATCACTTAGCCTCCTCTCCGCTTGCTTCCTGTTCGTACTCTGGCCTGTCGTCTACCTCAGTTTTATTGCCCAGAGTCTTATTATGCTCAAATACGTCCATAATCTGCGTCTCGGCAACGCTCGCTATCACGTAATCAATCATTGTGCCGCCCATCACTTCATCAATGCTTTTCACCGCCTCGGGCAAAGAGCCTGCGTGTACAAGATAGTTCACCGTTGAACGCTTCTCTTTCTCGGTCTTATCATCGATGGTAATAAACTGCAGTTTCGTCTTATACCAACGGTCTGCTGACGGTGAATCACTAAAGAACACCTCTCCGTATGCGGCTTTCTTGATGTCACGCACCTCAAACTCGCCACTGATATATGCCGACATTTCTTCAATTATGCTTGCCTCTGCCTCGGTAAAGCTAAGCGCATCGACTGTATACTGTTCTGTCACCTTCTTCTGGGTGCCGTCTTCCATTGTCTTTTCGTAACGAATCTTACACTCAAACCATGTTGTTGTTCTGCTTCTCATATTATCCTTTATTTATTCATTATCTATTGAAAAACGTGCAAAAGTAATCAATTATAATGATAACGCAAAATCACTTAACAAAAAATAAAAGAGGCGGATTGTATAAATCCTGCCCCTTTGTATATTAACTAACACTAAATGCTTGCTTCAACAAAGATTTCAATCCCGCAAATTAGCGAACGGACGCTTCAGCCCATGCTTCTCCTTAAATTTATTTATCATTGAACTCTCTACATTCAGAGGCTCTTCATCCAGGATTTCCTTCCAACAAACTACCAGCTCGTTTGCATCGGCAAGCTGCCAAATATACCGTCCACCCCAATGTCCTATTGCCTCACCGTTACCGAAACGCATGTATTGCTCCAAGCGTTTACGCAACGTTGCCGAACTTTCTGTTCCTCCAGCTTTACCGATATACAAGACTGACGTGTCGTCAACCCAGTTGCTTTTAAGTATGTCGATACTTACATTAGGATTCTTTCCCTTGAAAAAGCCTCCCGTTCCAACCTTCAAGAACTCTGGAGCCACGCCACTATTCCTCATAACAACGTAAACACCTCGACACGCCGGAACGATGTTTATATTATGCATGAGCGCTTCAATTGTTACGAATCCTTCAAAACCGGTTCATCCGCAGTTCAGTTGGATAAAAAGTGAAAGATAAAGGAAGTCGCTGTAAAAATCGTATATTTGCAGTTGAACAAAAAAACAAAAAACGATGAACAG
>NZ_JACJJG010000004.1 GCF_016899855.1 Marseilla massiliensis | reverse complement strand
CTGTTCATCGTTTTTTGTTTTTTTGTTCAACTGCAAATATACGATTTTTACAGCGACTTCCTTTATCTTTCACTTTTTATCCAACAGAACTGCGGATGAACCTAAAAATATCTCATTCCCACAACTTTTTCAATCGTTTTCTTATACCGAACTCACGTTGTTTTAACGTCAATTGTCGCCGCTCTCATGCATAGCGCGCATAGCAGCAACAAGACGGAAGTCATGGTTCTCTGTTTCATAATTACTTTGATTTTTTTGATTAAACTCAGCGTTCGTAAAGTTTTCGGCGGCAAATATACCCTGCAGCCGCCAAAAGCAGTTCCCCGGTTGTTTATCCGGCCCTCCCAAATGTGTAAATACCCAAACGGGCAGGTATTTTTACACATTTGGGAAGCCACGGATTGCCCTGTTGACGATATTTTGTATCTTTGCAATCGTTAAGATACTGTTATGGTTAATTACGTAACTCCCTTTATGAGGCGGACTGTCTGCGCCATATTGTTGTCATTGCTGCTGTCAGTCCCCGTTACCGCTGCCGGCGTCCACCGCTTTTTCAACATCGGGCGCGAAGCCGGGTTGGGCGACCTTGAAGTTGTAGGCATCAGGCGCGACAGCGTAGGCTATATGTGGTTCTACACGCCGCAGGCCACGTTCAGGTACGACGGCTATTCGTTCCTCAGGCATGACGGCCCCGGGCATGGCGCCGCCGACGCCGTGGGGAGCCTCGTCATACCCGAGCTGGGGCAGAGGTGGGCGGCCACCGACAACGACGGGATAGCCATATACGGTGCCGGCGGCGAAATGGCGGGGCCGCCTCAGGCGTGAGGACGGCAATCCGTTCTCGCTGCCGACCAACCATATCACATGCCTGTATCGTGACGGCGACGGCACGGTATGGGTAGGAACCTCAAAGGGCGGGGTGGCTTATTGCAGCGTCTACGGGCTGGATTTTTCGGTTACGGCCCTGCCTCGCCACGAGGACGCGAGCTGCTTCTGGGAGCCGGGCGACGGCAGCCTGTGGATAGGGCTCGACGGCAAGGGTATCGTGCAGCTGTCGGCCGACGGGCGAGTGGCAACCACCATTGACAATACCAACAGCGCCCTGACAAGCAACTCCGTGATAGGAGCCTGCCGTAACGCCGACGGCAGCTTCTATCTTGCCACATACGGCGGCGGTATAGTCAGGTTCGACGGAGGCAGGCTGTCGCGTCCACGGTGGGGCATGCTGCCCAGCGTACGCTATCCGCACAAGATGGCCTACGACGCGCATGGCAACCTGTGGATAGGCTCGGTAAAGGCCGGCCTGACAAGGATAGACGCCTCGGGCCGCGCCACCGTTTACACATACTCTAACAGTGGCCTCAACACCAACACCGTGACCGACGTGGTAAGCGACAGGTCGGGGCGCGTGTTCGTCGCCACGGGCACGGGGTTGGCCTATATATCCGACAGCGGCGGGCGGCAGCGCGTCGTGGCGGCTTCGGCCGATACCTCGGCCACGTCGCTCGGGCGCATGCCCATCACCGCCATCGCCGTTGACGGCCGCCGCATGCTGTGGGTAGGCACGGCCGGCGGGCTGAGGGTGTACGCCTTAGGCGGCGGGGCCCGGCCGGCGTTCAGGTTGCTCAGCGCCCTCGGGCCGTCGGCGGGCGTGGGAGTTGTCAGGGCCATAGCCGAAGACAAGTCGGGAAACATGTGGGTGACGACAGACCGCGGCGTCCTGCAGGTTACGGTGCGGGCCGAGGGCGGCGGCTACCGCTTCGGCTGCCATCCGTATTCCTTCGGCGCTGGCGGCGTCAGGCCCTCATTTGCCAAATATTCGCTCTACTGCACCCGTGGAGGCGACATCATAGCCGGCACCTTCGGCCGGATAGTAAGGATAGACCCGCGTTCGGCAAGACCGTGGAACGCCGCCCGCATGGTAACCGTCACCGGCGTGGCCGTTAACGGGCAGAGCGTCAGGCGGGGCGGAGGCGCAATCCCCGTACTTGACAGCGGCGACGATTTATCCATAAGCGTGTCGTCGTTCGACTATATGCACTCGGCCGACATAAGCTATCTTTACCGCCTCGACGGAGACTCTGCATGGAGTATGGCCGAGGGCAACGTCATAAGCCTAGCCGGCATGGAGCCTGGCGCCCATGTCCTTGAAATAACGACGGGCACGGGCGACGGTGCGCCGCCCGTCACCCGGGTCGACATAGCCGTAAGGCGTCCCGTCATGTGGTCGGCCGTATTCTGGCTGTTGGTGAGCTTCGCCGCCGTGGCCTGCGGCTATGCCTTGCACGTCAGGCGTAAGCCGCGGCGCGCCCATGCCGTAGAGGCGGCTCAGCCGTCGTTCGGCGGCGCCCGCGGGGCCGACGCCGAGTTCGTAGCCCGGGCTACAAGGATAGTTGAGGAGCATTTGGGCGACTTCGAGTTCTCCGTAGAGGATTTCAGCCGGCTGATGTTGGTGAGCCGCAGCTCGCTGTACAAGAAGCTGACAGCCCTTACGGGGCAGTCGCCGCTGGAGTTCATACGCAAGATACGCCTGCGCCGCGGCCGTGAGCTGCTGGCCGGCCGTGGGCTTACGATAGCCGAGGTGGCCTACAGCGTAGGCCTGTCGCCCAAGCAGTTCTCGAAATTCTTTAAGGAGGAGTATGGGGTGCTGCCGTCGAGGATTAACGGCGACGGAACGGAAAAATAAAAGTAAGGCTTACTGTCGGCACGCAACGTGTTGAGCTTCTATAATGCTTGGTGTTATGCCGATATGCAAGCTGCTGATAGTCAATGATTTGCCAAAGCCGTAGCAAAAGGCCGTCTTTTCTCATGTAAAAGACGGCCTTTTGCTTTATCGTTTACGGTTTTTCGCAGAGCTAAAGATAGCCTTTTATAAATCTACAGGATATGTGCCGTTGAGTTATTCTGAGGCGAGCTCATTTAACTTGGCTACGATATATTCTGCTATTTCGCAATCCTGCTCTTTCGTTCCGCCGCCTACACCTATCGCGCCGACAATCTGTCCGTTTATGAATAGCGGGTATCCGCCGGGTACGAGCGTTAGTTTTGAGTCGCAAGTGTTAATTCCCATAAGGTCGCCGTTGTTTGCCACGGCTTTCATCAGCTCTTCCGTAGGAGTCTGGGTGATGGCGGCTGTATAGGCTTTGGCCGGAACGAGCGTGGCGCTCAGTACAAGTGCATCGCCGAAACGTTGGAAAAGACGGGGCAACCCGTCGGCGTCGGCAATGGCAAAGCTTATGTCAAGGTTCATCTTCCGGCTTTTCTCCTTAGCTGCGTTGCGCAGGATTTCACATGTTTCGTCGGTCAGGACTGCCGACGATTGTCTAACATTTTGTGCCATAACATTAATGTAAATTATTAATAATAAGGATAATAAACAAATTCGTCTCATTGTCTTTATGTTTTTGTTTCGCATGCAAAGTTCGTCAATTTGCCGCTTCCGTGCAATAAGGGATAATTTTATCATCGGGTGGAAATTTTACCACCTTTCGGATTTTCGCTATCTTTGTTCTCACGAATATAGGAAGCGGCTCGGCAATGGGACGTCAAAAAAACTTTGTTTTTCTTTCCATTGCGCTCGCCTTTCGCTATATTTGCACAGCGGAATTGCTTAAAATTTGACATGAAATACGAGAGGAAGATACCGATAGACCTCGATTGCGGCGTTACTATTTACCAGATAATGGTTGGCGGTAAATGGAAACCGTATTTGATAAACTGCATGAACTGTGGGCTGAAACGGCCGAGCGAGCTGCTCAGGGCTATACACGGCGCTACGAAAAGGGTATTGGCGCAACAACTTAACGAGATGGAACAGATGGGGCTGGTTACCAAAAGGCTGTACCCGGAAATGCCGCCGCGCGCAGAATATGAACTGACGGAAACGGGCCGTTCGCTGATTCCAATTATCCGCTTGATGGACGAATGGGGATTGAAACATAGTTGCCTGTTCAACGAGAAGGGGCAGTACGTGGGACAAAACCATGGCGGATAATGCCTTGTGGGTGGATTTATATTGTCTTCATTTAGGGTTGAAAGTCACGTCGGTTTATTAATTTGAGCTATACGGCAAAACCTGATTAGGCTTTATATCGTATCTTTGCATAATGGAAACAATGCCGGAATATGGAAAAATACGAAGTCTTTAATTGCTCGAATGTACTCATAGCAAGTTTCTTTACGGACGATGTAGGGTGTGCGCACGATAACAAGGAGCACACGCTGATATACATATGTTCGGGTACGCTGGAGATTGACGATAACGGAACGAAAACCGTCCTGCGTGAGGGCGACTGTGCCTTTATGCGCCGTGACAACAGGATGTGGTTACAGAAAAGGATTGATGACGGAAGGCCCTACCGTTCGGTGGTCTTGAAGTTTTCACGTGCTTTCCTGCGCGAGTTTTACAAGGGCCTTGACAAGAATGCCATTCCGGAAAAGTCGAGACGGGCCAAGCAGAGCCTGTACGTGTTCCCTAAAAACAGACCTGACGTGCACAGCCTTTTCGAGTCGGTACTTCCGTATTTCGATTCAGGGGTGAAGCCGACGGATGACGTGCTGAAGCTAAAGATGACTGAAGGATTATATGTTTTGCTGAATACTGATAAAAGCCTGTACGCATCGCTCTTCGACTTCGTTGAGCCGTGGAAGATCGACATCATTGATTTCCTTAACGAGAACTACATGTATGACTTGTCGATGGATGAGATAGCAAGTTATACAGGCCGGAGCCTTGCCACGTTCAAGCGCGACTTTGCGAAAATCAGCGATCTCACTCCCCGTAAATGGCTGATACGAAGGCGTCTTGAGGCTGCGCATCAACTAATTCTGTCGGGAAAGAGGCAAGTAACTGATGTCTGTTATGTGGTAGGATTCAAGAATCTGTCGCATTTCTCCAAGGTTTACAAGAAGATGTATGGCTGTTCTCCCGTAAACGGCATGTGAGCCGGAAGGCAAAATATATTGAGCCGGAAGGCAAAGCTTACTATATCCATAATCCGTATCTTTGCAGGTGTTGGATGAACATTGATTGATATGGCGGGAACAAAGGACTGATTTCCGTATGGCAGTTATGTGTCATGTCCAATACAGTTATCGTGGTGGCGGTTCGCAATCACGCTGAAGAGAGGAAGATGATAAGTCTTAAAACATAAAGGATTATGATTATGGAAGAATCAGCAGGAAAGAATATCAGCCGTCGTGGATTCCTGAAGACGGCGGCAGCAATTGGTACGGCATTGACCGTAGCTCCGGCATTAGGCAAGATACGTGTTGTCGACAATGCTGTCAACGGCACTTCAGTTGGCGGCGGAAAAGCCGGTGGTGGTTTGCCGCACAGAGTGTTGGGCACGGGCAAGGCAGCGTTTGAAGTTTCGGCTCTGGGATTCGGAGTGATGGGCATGACGTATAACAGGAGCCAGCACCCCGACAGGAAGCAGTGCATACGCTTGCTGCATGAGGCCGTTGACCGTGGCGTGACCCTGTTTGACACGGCCATTATTTACGGCCCGCTAAATAACGAGGAACTGGCTGGCGAGGCGTTGGGCGAGCTAAGGGGAAAGGTGAATGTCACGACGAAATTCGGCCATGAGGTAGTTAACGGAAAGGCCACTGGGCGCCAGGACAGCAGGCCCGCCACCATCCGCAAGTACTGTGAAGACTCATTGCGGCGTTTGCGTACGGACGTCATCCCCATGTTTTACCAACATCGTTTTGACCGTAACACGCCGGTGGAGGACGTTGCCGGCACTATACAAGACCTGATGAAGGAAGGAAAGGTGCTGCATTGGGGCATGTGCGAGGTCAGCGCCGACACGATACGCAGAGCGCATGCCATATGTCCGCTTACGGCCATACAGAGCGAGTACCATCTGATGCACCGTGCGGTTGAGGACAACGGAGTGCTTGACGTATGCCGTGAGTTGGGAATAGGCTTTGTGCCGTACAGTCCGCTGAACCGTGGTTTCCTTGGAGGCGACCTCAATGAATACACCCGATTCGCCCCAGACAACGACAACCGCAACACCTTACCGCGATTTACTCCCGAGGCGATGCGTGCCAATTACAGGATAGTCAACGTGCTGCAACGTTTCGGACGCGAGCGCGGCATGACCTCGGCGCAGCTTGCATTGGGATGGCTGTTGCATAAGGCTCCCTGGATTGTGCCTATACCAGGAACAACAAAGCTGTCGCATCTGGAGGAGAATCTTCGTTCGCTGGATTTTGTACTTACAGCTGACGAATGGAACGAGCTGGAGACCGAGGTGTCTGAAATACCAGTTACAGGCGACAGGTATAATGCCGAGCAACAGCGACAAGTACAGTAAGCGTAGGAATAATCCGACAATATTTTCGGTTTGACGATATTGCCGGATTAACGTGTCTTTATATGCGAATTTCTAAAAGACCGTGTTTCAGCATGCAAGAGATGGCATATTGGGCGACAAAGAGCCGTCTTTTGTGGGCTGAAACACGGTCTTTTGCGTTATGTAGTGTTCAGGAATAAGTAACTGTTTGTATTCCACACAATTCCGTCTGTGGGTAAATCACGTTAAATAATGATGAAATGTCTTTATTTTCCGTCCGTCGGTTTGCTATTTGCCGGCGCGGCTT
The DNA here is from genome assembly GCF_016899855.1 of Marseilla massiliensis. Classification (GTDB taxonomy): domain Bacteria; phylum Bacteroidota; class Bacteroidia; order Bacteroidales; family Bacteroidaceae; genus Prevotella. Next base: position 87,197 of record NZ_JACJJG010000004.1, on the reverse strand, counting down.
TGGCGTGTCGGAAAAAAATATTATATTTGCAATCAGTTAAACAGGTTAATGACAATAGCAGATGGATTTGTATTTCACCGGGATAGTGATAGCCGTATCGTGTTTCCTGATAATCGGGCTGTTCCATCCGATAGTGATAAAGACTGAATATTATACGGGCACACGGTATTGGTGGCTGTTCATGGTTGTGGGCGTAGTATGCGTTGTGGCGGCCATGTTTATCGAGAATTCTATCGTGTCGTCGGTGCTCGGAATATTCGGCGCCTCGAGCCTGTGGTCGATAAAGGAGCTGTTCGAGCAGCGCGACAGGGTGATGAAGGGATGGTTTCCGATGAACCCAAAGAGGAGGGGCGAATACGCCGACGCGGAATGAAGGTTACTCTGTTGCTCGTGGGCAAGACCACGGGCAGGCTTTTTTCTGAAGGCATTGACGACTATGTAAGGCGCGTGAACCATTACGTGCCTTTCGGCGTAAAGGTGATACCCGAGCTGAAGAACGCCAAGAGCCTGTCTGAGCAACAGCAGAAGGAGAAGGAGGGCGAGCTCATACTGAAGAACATCGAGGATAGAAGCTACGTGGTGTTGCTTGACGAGCGCGGAAAGGAACTGCGCAGCGTGGAGTTTGCCTCGTGGCTCGGCAACAAGCAGCAGACGCAGCGGCATGTGGTGTTTGTGGTTGGCGGGCCTTACGGCTTTTCGCCGGCTGTGTACGGGCGGGCGGACGACAGGATATCGCTGTCGCGGATGACGTTGTCGCACCAGATGGTAAGGCTGATGTTTGTCGAGCAGCTGTACAGGGCGTGCACGATAATGAGGGGTGAGCCCTATCATCATGAATAGACTGTAAGAACATAAAACAAATTAATAAAAATACGTTATAACTATGGAAAAGACATGGAGATGGTTCGGCAAGAACGACAAGATTACGCTGTCCATGCTCAAGCAGATAGGCGTTGAGGGCATAGTGACGGCCCTTCACGACGTGCCTAACGGCGAGGTGTGGACGCGCGAGAAGATACGTGACCTCAGAGAGTATATCGAGGGCTACGGCATGCGCTGGTCGGTGGTGGAGAGCTTGCCCGTATGCGAGAGCATAAAGTACGGCGGGCCTGACCGTGACCAGCTGATAGAGAACTACAAGGAGAGCTTGAAGAATCTGGGGCTTGAGGGCGTGCACACGGTGTGCTACAACTTCATGCCGGTGCTCGACTGGGCGCGTACGGATCTTGCCCATCCTAACCCCGACGGCACGAGCAACTTGTATTTCAGCCATGCGCAGTTTGCTTATTTCGACTGCTGCATACTGAAGCGCGAGGGGGCGGAGAAGGATTACGCTCCCGAGGTGATGGCAGAGGTGGAGCGGCTGAAGACGGTGATGACGGCTGAGGACAACCACAAGCTGGTGGAGAACATCATCGTAAAGACGCAGGGCTTCGTCAACGGCAATATTACCGAGGACGACGAGCACCCCGTAGAGCTGTTCCGTCAGCTGCTCGACTTGTATAAGGGTATAACGAAGGAGCAGCTGCGCGAGAACATGCGCTACTTCCTCTCGGCGATAATGCCCGTATGCAACGAGTACGGCATGTACATGTGTGTACATCCGGACGATCCTCCATTCCCGATACTCGGCTTGCCGCGCATAGTGACGTGCGACGAGGACATCGCGTGGTTCCTCAACGCCGTCGACGACCCGCACAACGGTCTGACGTTTTGCGCTGGCTCGTTGTCGGCCGGAGCGCATAACAACGTGGTTGAGCTTGCCCGCAAGTATGCCGACCGTACGTGGTTCGTGCACATGCGCTCGTGCAAGGTGTTCGACAACGGCGACTTCACCGAGGCGTCACACCTTGGCGGCCGTGCCGATCTGGTAGAGCTGGCGCGTATCTTCGAAAGGGTGAATCCCGACCTGCCGATGCGTGTTGACCACGGCCCGAACATGCTGGGCGACGAGACCCGCGGCTACAACGCCGGCTACACGTTCCTCGGCCGCATGTTCGCCATGGGACAGGTGCAGGGCATACTGGCAGTGGTGGACGACGAATTAAAGGTGAAAAAGTGAAAGGGGCTTGGAAAGGTGAGAAGGTGAGAGGGGTTTTGAAAGGTGAGAAGGTGAGAGGGTGAGAAAGTGAGAAGGCATATTTTCTTAATTCTTAACTCTTAATTCTTAATTTTCAAGGCATATTGCTTTAACTCCTAACGAGCGTAGCGAGTGATAACTCCTTTAACTACTATACTTTTAACTTCTTTAACTACTAAAAAATAATAACAACAATGAACGACTTATTTAACATCAAGGACTACGTTGTAGTGATAACTGGCGGCACGGGTGTGCTTGGCCGTACCATAGCGAAATATTTGGCCCTGAATGGGGCGAAGGTTATAATCCTTGGCCGTAAGGAGGATGTCGGCAGGGAGATTGTGGCTGACATAGTGAACGACGGCGGACAGGCTGAGTTCATGAAGACGGACGTCATGGACTATGCCACGGTGCAGAAGAACTGTGACGACATCATGGCCAAGTACGGCCGTGTGGACACACTGCTCAACGCCGCCGGCGGCAACATGGCGGGCGCCGTTATATCTCCTGACCAGACGTTCTTTGACCTGAAGGTAGAAGAGTTCCAGAAGGTGCTCAACCTCAACCTTACGGGCACGGTGATACCTACTCAGGTGTTCCTCAAGCCTATGGTGGAGCAGGGCAAGGGTTCGATAATTAACTTCTCGTCGATGGCGGCGTTCCGCCCGATGACCCGTGTGTGCGGTTATGCTGCGGCCAAGGCCGGCATAAGCAACTTCACGGAGTTCATGGCAGCCGAGTGCGCCAAGAAGTTCGGCGAGGGCATACGTGTCAACGCCATAGCCCCGGGATTCTTCATCACGGAGCAGAACCGTGCGCTGCTGACCAACCCCGACGGCAGCTACACCCAGCGCGGCAACGACGTGATACGCCAGACGCCGTTCGGACGCATGGGCGACCCCGAGGAGCTTTGCGGTACGATACATTACCTTATGTCAGACGCGGCGAAGTTCGTTACCGGCACAGTAGCCGTTGTCGACGGAGGCTTCAATGCCTTTGCCATGTAATGCCGGGATACGCAAACCTTTACGTGTATTTCACCCATTCAAGGAGAACAGCGTAATAAATAAAATAGTACTTTTGCACCATAATTAATAAAAACGAGTTTAGTAAATCAAATCATGAAAAAATTACAAGCATTAAACAAGAGGACGGCGCCTAAAAGCGTAATGCCCGAGAAAGTTATCCAGTTCGGCGAGGGCAATTTCCTTCGTGCGTTTGTTGATTGGATTATCTATAACATGAACCAGAAGACAGACTTCAACGGCTCTGTTGTAATAGTCCAGCCGCTGGCAAACGGAATGATAGACTGGCTCAACGGCCAGGACTGTCTCTACCATGTCAATCTGCAGGGACTCGAGGACGGTAAGCCCGTCAACAGCCTTACACGTATCGACGTAGTAAGCCGCGCCCTCAACCCCTATTCACAGAACCAGGCGTTCATGGCATTGGCAGACCAGCCGGAGATACGTTTCGTTATCTCTAACACGACGGAGGCAGGTATCGCTTTCGACCCGACTTGTAAGCTCGACGATGCGCCGGCAAGCTCATATCCCGGCAAGCTGGTTCAGCTGCTGTACCGCCGCTACCAGACGTTCAACGGCGATCCTACAAAGGGTCTTATCATATTCCCTTGCGAGCTTATATTCCTGAACGGTCACGTTCTTAAGGACTGCATCTATAAGTACATCGAGCTGTGGAACCTCGGCGATGACTTCAAGAAGTGGTTTACTGACTGCTGCGGCGTTTACGCTACATTGGTAGACCGTATCGTTCCCGGATTCCCCCGCAAGGAGATCAAGGACATCCAGCAGAAGATATGCTACGAGGATAACCTCGTTGTACAGGCCGAGATATTCCACCTGTGGGTAATCGAGGCTCCGAAGGAAATCGCAGAGGAGTTCCCCGCAGACAAGGCCGGACTGCACGTCCTCTTCGTACCGTCAGAGGAGCCTTACCATGAGCGTAAGGTGACATTGCTCAATGGTCCTCATACAGTGCTCAGCCCTGTTGCGTTCCTCAGCGGAATCAATATCGTACGTGATGCGTGCAAGGATCCCGTTGTCGGCAAGTACATACACAAAGTACAGTTCGAGGAGCTTATGGAGACCCTCAACCTTCCGAAGGATGAGCTCCAGAAGTTTGCGAGCGACGTGCTTGAGCGTTTCATGAACCCGTTTGTCGACCACCAGGTTACCAGCATTATGCTTAACTCGTTCCCGAAATACCAGACTCGTGACCTTCCAGGCGTCAAGACATATCTTGAGCGTAAGGGCGAGCTGCCGCAGGGACTTGTATTCGGCTTGGCCGCTATCATTACCTACTACAAGGGCGGCAAGCGTGATGACGGCACGGAGATTGTTCCGAACGACTCACAGGAAATCATGGACTTGCTGAAGAATCTTTGGGCTACCGGTGATACACAGAAAGTAACTGACGGCGTTCTCTCTGCAACGCAGATTTGGGGTGAAGACCTTAATAATATCCCGGGCCTGAACGCTCTTGTTAAGAAAGACCTCGATCTTATCCAGGAGAAGGGTATGCTTGAGGCAGTCAAGACAATCCTGTAATATGGGATTTACTAAATAAAATTTGTTATAATGACAATGACGGGTAGACAAGTTTACGCCAAGAACGTGCTTGTCTGCCCGTTTTCTTAAGTATGTTGTATCACTATGTTGGTGGTACGAGGTAAATATTTTTTGGAATGGATAGCGTTGAAAATCTTTTGCGGAAATACGCCGAGCAATATGAGACGGCAGATTTTTTGCCTGAAGACCCAAGTTGGTTCATGCACCAGGTAAGCGGGGAGGGCAATCAGGAGGTTACTGCCTTTATAGCTTCATGCCTGAGCTATGGCAGCAGAAAACAGTTCATGCCTAAAATACAGTCGATTATCGATATGGCCGGTGGCGATGTATACGGGTGGATTACAGATGGGCGGTTCGGGCAGGATATACCCGATGACGACGCTGAATGCTTCTACCGCCTCTACACCAAACATACGATGTATGGTTTGTTCGTGGCTCTTAGGCAAATGCTGAATGAGTATGGAAGCATTGGAAATTATGTAAAGGGTAATGCTGCTGACGGACTGTCAGCGGTGAAGGCTATAACAGATTATTTCTCGAGCAAAGGAATTGAGACAATCATACCTAAAAACACGACTTCGGCCTGCAAGCGCGTATGCATGTTTTTGCGTTGGATGGTACGGGATGGTTCGCCTGTCGACCTCGGTTTGTGGAGCGGTTTCATTGACAAGCGCACACTTGTCATACCAATGGATACGCATGTCTTGCAAGAGGCATGCCGGCTTGGATTGTTGGAAAGCAAGACCGCTTCGATGTCGGCGGCGCGTAAGCTCACGGCACGTCTTGCGTTGATATTCCCTGACGACCCGTTGAAAGGTGACTTTGCTCTGTTCGGTTATGGCGTCAACCATTAATTTTGACGCTTACATGATACATCTTTTGTAATGCAAACGGCCGTTTACTGTAACGCAAACGGCCGTTAATCGTTGTCTTGATTGTGGTTAATCGTAGTTATCAATAATCATCGTCGTCGGTCACGTCGTCTGCAGCCAACTCCAAGTCTTCAGGATTTTCCTCGATTGTGGTACGATAGCTTTCTTCTGTTAGCTTGTCCTCATCGAATTCGTCATCGTCGTCAGAATCATCATACTTATCGTCGATTTCCGGCAGGTCCTCGTCCTCGTTCTCGTCATCATCATTGTACTTATTGGAATCATCCTGGCCGAATTTAAGTCTTGGCTTTTCCGTCTCGGGCTTAAGTTTGGCAAATATAGCCTCGACCCATGCCCCTTTGGGTATCTCCAGCACTGAGAATCCGTCGGCAACCTTCTTTTCATACATGCCGCCAGGTTTGTGCAGGCGGTCCTTGGGGAGGGTTGTTGTACTAATGTCAAAGCCACTCTGTATGATGTCTTGTATGCTTTGCGACAAAGAATCCCATCCGCCGCCGAAATTACGGTCAATAACCTCCATGAGCTTTTCAGCCGTGATATGGCGGATATTCTCGTATGTCAGGTCTGTGACCCGCATTATTGGACGTTTCTTGACTGCTATTTTTGTGTCTTGACTGTCGCCCGTATGCATGTCGCCTACCTTGAATCCGCGAGCTTCATATTTCTTTATCACTTCAGGGCGGTCGGTTTTTACTTCTTCAAACTCGAACGCGCTTTTGATGATGTCTATGTAATGTCGAAGGTTCTCTTTCATGTCGGCGTCTTTCTCACCGCTCTCAAGCATCCTGAAAATGTCATTCTCTTGAACGTCCCAGATGTTGCTCTTGTTCAAGGTTTTTAACGTAAGTGCTTTCTTATCAATACTTTTCATATTTCGAATGAATTGTTTGTTATTCGTGTTAATTATTTCTTATTAAGTCTCTGTCGTTAAGAACCGGAAATTTCAGTCTGAACAGTTCCAGTTGTCTGATGTCTATTTCCGCAGTAACAGCTTGGGCAACATGTCCTTTCGCTTGCGCCAGCGTTGCCCCTTTTGCGTCGATTATCGCGCTATTTCCTATGTAGGTACATTGCGGATCGTTACCTGTGCGGTTGGCACCGATTACGTAGCATTGGTTCTCTATTGCCCTGGCGCGCAATAATATTTGCCATACGTTCTGTCTGCTTTGTGGCCAGTTGGCGGTAAAGATTATCGCATCATAGTCAGCGTTATTGCGTACCCACACAGGAAAACGCAGGTCATAGCATGTCTGGAGCATGAATCTAACATTCTTGTATTTTGCTATTACCCTTTTGTTGCCTTGAGTGTAGTGCTCGTTTTCTCTACCGTAAGTGAAAAGGTGATGTTTGTCGTAATAATAAAACCCTCCGTCAGGCAGGACGAAATATAGCCTGTTACGATAAGAACCGTCAATCTCCTTTGCCACTAAGCTGCCGCATAAGGCTGCGTCAAGTTTGCCGGCCATTGTCTTCATCCATTCTAATGATGCTTCGTCATAAGCAGTCTCCGGTGTCTTGGCAACAAAACCTGTGGCCCACATTTCAGGCAATACGTAAACGTCCGATGTCGGTGCATTGCCGATAAGGGCTTCAGCTTCCATCATGTTGCCTTCCGGGCAGGCCCATTTGATGTCGGTTTGAAGTATGGTTATTCTCACGTTATGCGGTTTCAGGTTTGTAAGGGTATTGCAAAAGTAATACATTATCCGTGAACAGCAAGTTTTTGGGTGATATTTTTTGCTTAATGCGATATATTTCTTAATTTTGCAATACTATTATGGCAAAACCTCTGGCTGAAAGATTAAGGCCCAAGACGCTTGACGAGTATATAGGTCAGAAGCATCTCGTGGGTAAAAACGCTGTTCTGCGCAACATGATTGAGAGCGGCAGGATTGTATCGTTCATATTGTGGGGGCCGCCCGGCGTAGGCAAGACCACGCTTGCGCTTATTATAGCCAATCAGTTGAAAGTTCCGTTTTATACGTTGAGTGCTGTGTCAAGCGGAGTGAAAGAGGTACGCGAGGTTATAGATAAAGCTAAACATTCTGGTTTTTTCAACAGCAACGCGCCTATTCTTTTTATAGACGAGATTCATCGTTTCAGCAAGAGTCAGCAAGATTCATTGCTTGCAGCGGTGGAACAGGGAGTTGTTACGCTTATCGGTGCCACGACAGAAAACCCTTCATTTGAGGTGATAAGGCCTTTGCTCTCACGCTGTCAATTGTATGTATTGAAATCATTGGACAAGGATGATTTGCTTGAATTGCTCGATAGAGCCATAACGCAGGATACGGAATTGAGGAATCTTGGCATACAGCTAAAGGAAACAGGGGCAATACTTCGTTATAGCGGTGGCGACGCGCGTAAGTTGTTAAACATCCTTGAACTTGTCGTGGGAGCTGCCAAAGGTTCTGCCATTGAGATAACAGACGAACTTGTAGAGCAGTGTTTGCAGCAAAACCCACTGGCTTATGATAAGGACGGCGAGATGCACTATGATATAATTTCGGCGTTTATAAAGAGCATACGTGGTTCAGATCCTGATGCTGCATTATACTGGTTGGCCCGTATGATTGAAGGAGGAGAGGACCCGAAGTTCATAGCACGCAGGCTTGTGATCAGTGCTGCCGAAGATATAGGACTTGCTAATCCAAACGCATTGTTGCTTGCCAACGCCGCTTTTGACGCAGTAAATAAGATAGGATGGCCAGAGGGACGAATCCCATTGGCTGAGGCTACGGTTTATTTAGCTGCAAGCGCGAAGAGTAATTCTGCCTATAACGGTATAGACGAGGCTTTGTCGCTGGTAAAACGGACTGGCAACCAGCCTGTGCCATTACATCTTCGTAATGCGCCGACAAAGCTTATGGCAGAACTGGGGTATCATGATGGATATAAATATGCGCATGATTATCCTGGTAATTTTGTCGTGCAGCAGTATATGCCTGACAGTTTACGGAACGAGCGTTTGTGGCATGCCCAACATTCACCAAGTGAGGAAAAAATGTACCAGAGAATGTTGAGATGTTGGGGAGAGCGGTATGCTGAATAATAGCTTTTTTGTTGCTGGGTTTAGCATTTCTTGAACAGTTCCGTCTTTTTGATGTTTGGATATTATGACTGAATTTAAGCTGATATAATTAAGACATGAAGATTGTTATTTTAGATGGATATAGCGTAAATCCCGGAGATTTGTCATGGGATACACTTAAAGATTTAGGAGAACTGAAGGTTTATGACCGTACCGCTGCTGATGAGGTTACGGAGCGGGCCGCAGATGCCGATGCGTTATTCACGAACAAAGTCATTATAGATGAGCGGGTTATGGCAAGTTTGCCCAAACTGAAGTATATCGGGGTATTGGCAACTGGTTATAATGTAGTTGACGTAAAGGCTGCGTCGAACAGAGGAATAACGGTGACTAATGTGCCTGCATATAGTACGGACAGTGTTGTGCAGATGACCCTTGCCCATATCCTTAATCTTACGAACCAAGTAGCTTACTATGCGGAGCAGAACAGAAATGGAAGATGGAGCCGTGCGGAAGACTTCTGCTATTGGGATGAACCGGTAAACGAACTTGCCGGGCGAACATTGGGTGTAGTAGGGTTAGGCAATATAGGTTCAAAAGTTGCAAAAGTGGCGGCTGCCTTAGGCATGGATGTGTTTGCGTATACAAGCCGTAATTCGGCAAGCCTGCCTCCTGGAATACAGAAAGCAACTTTTACGGGCTTGTTGGGTATAAGCGATATACTGACTTTACACTGCCCTTTGACGGAGAAGACGTATAATATGATTAACCGCGAGACCATTTCGTACATGAAACGTGGTGCTTTGCTAATTAATACAGGACGTGGTCCGCTTGTCGATGAGAATGCAGTAGCCGAAGCTCTTGAGAGCGGACAGCTCGGTGGGTATGGAGCCGATGTCATGGTTGAAGAGCCTCCACGTGCAGACAATCCTTTGTTTACAGCCCCGAATGCTTATATCACTCCGCACATAGCATGGGCAAGTACATCGGCACGTAAACGTCTTGTATCGATTGCTGTGGCAAATCTGAAGGCTTTTGCGGATGGCTCTCCCGTGAATGTCATAAATCCAATGCAGTGAGATGAATACTGTTCAGTTAGTAATAGAATTTCTCGGAACCTTTGCATTCGCCATATCGGGTATTCGTTGGGCTGCATCGAAAAATTTTGATTGGTTCGGCGGATACGTGGTAGGATTGGCTACAGCTATAGGTGGAGGCACCATCCGTGACGTAATGTTGGGTGTTACCCCTTTTTGGATGACCAATTCCATTTATTTGATATGTACCGCCGTAGCTTTGCTGACGGTTATTGTTTTCAAGCGCCTGATAGTCCGTTTTACGAATACATGGTTCTTGTTTGATACACTTGGACTTGCGCTTTTCACGGTTGCCGGTCTTCAGAAGACATTATACGCTGGTTTTCCTTTTTGGGTGGCGATAATAATGGGGTGTATCACTGGAGCTGCCGGAGGCGTGATACGTGATGTTCTTATAAATGAGGTTCCGCTGATATTCAGGAAAGAGATTTACGCAATGGCATGCATTCTCGGCGGTGTGGCATATTATTTATGCCTGCTCTGCGGCTTGAATGTGGAGATTACGGCTATCGTTGGATTTTCAGTTGTGGTAATAGTCCGCCTGGCTGCCGTGCGTATGCATATTTCGTTGCCTCATCTGCACGATGACGAGAATATATGATGTCCTCGTAATATAAAGCGTGGATGTACTGTTATTAATTGGCTGCTATGTAGAGATTTTCCGGGAAGCCATGTATTGCCATGTAAAAGGAGGTCTTTTGCAGCTTAAAAGGCCATCTTTCGTATTACGAAAGATGGCCTTTTTGAAAATGCGTTGATTTTGTTAATATAATGAGTGGCTGCCATTGCGACGGCTGTCGCTCATAAATTAAGCGCTGAATGGTATTTATTCTTATTTTGAGTATTTGTCAATCAGCGGTTGTGCTTGCGGATTTCCTAACTCCTTGGCTTTTTCAAGATTTGGCAGTCCGGCTGTTTTGTCTCCTTTGCCTATCTGTGCAAGGCCCAGTATCAGGAATCCGTCAGAGTATTCCGGTGCAAGTTCGGTACAGCGTGTAGCAGTTTTTATTGCTTCGTCAATCAGGTTTACCTTTAATTGAAGCGAGGCCATTTCTGCGTAATAAGTAGGTTCTTTGGGGTCAAGCAGTATTGCGGCCGCTAAGTCTCCGAGAGCCTGTTGGTACAGTCTTGCCTTTGTTTCTGTTTGACTGCGTATGTAATAAAACTGTGGACTCATGCGCCCTCCCATCAGTATTTCATAGCGGGTGTAGTCGAACACGGCCTGCCTGAAACTGTCGACGGCGTTATATGCTTCCGCCCTTGCTAGGAAATACGGCGCTGCTTCACGCAATCTTAATGTGTCGGTCTTGTTTATGGCGCTGTCAAGAAGGGCTATTATCTCTTGTTGCGGCGCTTGGAGCATGGTCTTGCATTGGGCTGCTTCATAATAAAGTTCGGGCACATTCATTGAGGAGTTGAGCAAGGCAGTGAATTCGTCATACGCCTTTTGGTAGTCACCTTTAGCGTATGTAATTTGCGCTAATTGGTGACGGTATGTTGGCTGTGGATTCAATGAATATGCCTTTTGCGTTTCTTCCGCAGCCTTGTCAAGCGTCCACGGTTCATATTGTTTATCAGCCTTGAATGTCAGCTTGTCGTATATTATTTTGCCATATCCAGAGTGTGCCTCGTCTTTCTTTTCGACATTTTTCAATGCTTCATCCATAGTGGCGTCAGCTCCGCTGAAGTTGTCGGCATTGACTTGCATACGTGCTTTTGCCGTATAGCCGTCGATGAGTGTCGGATACTGTTTGATGAAATCGTTGACGATGGCGTTGTGTTTTATGGAGTCGGCGTTTTGCTCGGACATAATCAGTACGAGTAGTGCCTGCTCCTTGTCTGTAGGTAATGCGGGTGCAATGCCTATTCTTCTTAAGTTCGGGTCGTTCAGGGCAAATCCGGTCGTTTTAAGTGACATGGCGTAATTGACGTCTACGGCATGGATGTCTGAAGATGTTGTTGCGGGTTGCATTAATCCTATGACTTGTCCTTGTTCGTTTATGAACGGACAAGCCTCAGATTTTTCCGGAGCCTGCATTGTAAAGATGTAATAAGAATATTTGTCCATGAATGTCTCCACGCTTTTCACCGTGGTGCCTACAGGCTGGGCTTTATTGTCTCCATAAGTTACCAGCCATGCCTTGTCGCCACTCTTTAATGGCTTTGCGGCAATTTCCAGAGGAGTGGACTTAATGCCTTCAACCTTGAACTTTATCATGTCATAAAGTTCATCGGTTCCAATAATACGTGTTACTTCTGTTGTATGCCCCTTAGCGTCCGTTATCGTAGCACGTGCAGCATCGAGAAATGGCGTCAGTGAACTCACGCATATTCCGTCTGGGCTTGTAAATATGCCATTGCCTTCAGCCAACACCGTTCCGTCTGCTTTATATGTAGTGAGCTTGAATACTGATTTTGCAGCGTTTTTTACGGCAGACGGTTGGGCTATGCATTGTGTACAGCCGGTTATTATAATTACGATTAATGTGATTATGTGTTTCATCTTAATTTATGTTTATGATATTTTTAGTAATTCTTTTGCATTGCTTATTGCAGCCTCTGTTACTTCAGAGCCGCTGAGCATTTGTGCGATTTCCTCAATTCTTTCGTTTGACGATAGCATGCGCATGCGGCTGATTGTTCCATCTGGACCTTCTTCTTTATACACTTTGTAGTGCGTGGTACCTTTTGATGCGATTTGGGGCAAGTGAGTTATGCTGATAACCTGACGCTTATTGTGTGCCATCTCGACCATTATATCTCCCATTTTCTCTGCAATCTTTCCGCTTACTCCGGTATCAATTTCATCGAAAATAATGGTCGGAAGTTTTACGGCTCCACTTATCATGGCCTTGATTGACAGCATTACTCGTGCTATTTCGCCGCCGGAAGCTACTTGTGCCACTGGCTGCATAGGGGTATTTGTATTTGCGCTGAACAGGAAAGAAACTCTATCGTGTCCGTCGTCGCAGATATTCTTTTTGTCTATGTTGACGGCAAACCGTACCTTGGTTATACCAAGCGGAACCAGTCTTTCTGGCATCTCGTTCTCTATTTTCTTGGCAGCTTCAGTACGTACTGTTGTTAATTGCTCAGCCAGGCGTTCGCATTCATCACCCAGTTCTTGTCCACGTTTCACCATCCTGGCCATTTCCTCGTCGCTGTTGTCAATCCTGTCGAGTTTTGCAGCCAAGGTGTTCTTTATCTCAAGCAGTTCGCCAACAGTTGTTACGTTGTGCTTTTGTTCTAATGTATAGATTCTGTCAAGTTGTGCATTTATGCTTTCCAGTCTTTGAGGGTCGAACTCGATGTTTGCTGCATGTGAGCTTACTTCCTGCAATATATCTTTAAGTTCGATATAGCAGCTCTCCATACGCTCGGCCAATTCTTTGGTTTCCGGATATATATCAGTTATGTTCTCAAGTGAACGCACAGCGTCTTTTACTCTGTCGGTTGTGCCGTTGCCGTCATGCCCTGTACCCAACAGGTTTTCAACTTCAAACAGGGCCGTCTTGATGTCCTCAACATGGCTTAGCATAGCGCTCTCTTGCTCAAGCGATTCCTGCATGTCTTCGTGTAGGTTGGCCTCTTCAAGTTCGTTTAGTTGAAACCGGATGAAATCCTCATTCTTTTTGTTTGCTTCTATTTCCTCACGTAGCCGTCTTATTTCTTTGGATATTTCTTTATAATCGGAAAACTTTTTTTTGTATTGCATTAATAATGCCTTGTCGTCGGCTATAATGTCGACAACGTTTAACTGGAAGTCTTCTTCATTGAGCAGCAAGTTTTGGTGTTGGCTGTGTATGTCGATTAGCTGTTCACCTAATGTCCGCATCAATGTTAGTTGTACAGGAGTGTCGTTGATGAAAGCCCTGCTTTTTCCTGCCGGGCTTATTTCACGACGCAGTATACAGTCGGCAGCATCATAGTCAATGCCGTTCTCTTCAAAGAATGGTTCCATTCCATAATTGCTTATGTCAAAATGCGCTTCTATAATGCATTTTTTAGATGTCTGCTTTATGTATTTTGCATCAGCTCTTTGACCTAACAGCAGATTTATCGCACCGAGGATTATACTCTTTCCGGCTCCTGTTTCTCCTGTAATTACCGAGAAGCCAGGATTAAAGGGGATATCGAGGATATCGATCAGCGTGAAATTGTTGATGTATAGTTGTTTCAGCATTTTTTATTTCTTGTGTATATATGAGGTCAATCCTTGATTTTGTCCCAGTAATTGCTTTGCGAGGCGTTAATTGAAAAAAGTACTTCATATACAGCCTCTTTTTCTTTTTGCGTGCCTTTACCTTTATAAATATTGGCCAGCTCGTCTTTTTTGTAGTCTGTCCATATTTGCGGAAGCATGCTTAATGGTTTGTCCTCATGTGCTTTTTTCAGGTTTGTTTCTATGGCCGTTGAAATGTTTGTTCGTCCACGTTCGGCGTTGTTTGCCATTTCGTCAAGTCCGGTGCGGTAGTAATCATATTGGAATTGTCTGAACGGTTGCATCGCTCCATCCATATAGTCATTGATTATGGCAAATCTGTTACGGTCGTTCTCAAATGCTTTCCATCCGGTGAAGTTCAAGTTTTGTGCATTGTTCGCCAAGTTTAGACAACGTTGCAAAATATCTTCACCACCTAATGGTGAAAATGTATCGAGATCAAGTCCAATAATGAGGTATGCATAATATGCGATGAGGGCAGTAAGCTGATTGTCCACCATTTCCTCGTTGAAATTCAATTGGTCGAACTGTGCGAATTCAAAATTGAAGTCTGCATCCTGATTATTGTAAAGCGTTGTTGTGTATGCGGCATTGTAAACGGGGCGGTTGGCTTGTATTAAGGCTGTGCACGTAAAAGCATTTGATGATTGGTCGTATTTTGTTACGGTGATGTTGAAGTTGCAAACAATGCGTTCGTTTTTCTGAAATTGGAGTGTTGTCCATTGCCTGTCGTTAATGAATTGTTCAAGCGTTTGCTGTAGGTTGTCGAATACGCTTGCGTCAGTTCCCTGTATCTGGTTATGGTTTATAGTAACCTTGGCCAGCAGTTCCTGCGATTTAATTGTATTATCCGCAATGGCCAGGAATAACATTATTATGATGATAATCCTTGTCATCTGTGTCATAATTTTTCAGATTGTCTAAACAGGGCCGTTATTTCATCTATTATGTCACACGCCACTTCGTGCTTGTTCTTTTTCCCGTATTTCTTGACGTTTGTCTCGGATATAATCTCTACTTGGTTATCGTCTGCCCTGAAAGTTGTACCTTTGTTACGTGTTGAGTTAAGAATGATGAGGTCGCAATGTTTCCGCTTAAGTTTATCTTTAGCATTGGCTTCTTCATTGTCTGTTTCAAGTGCGAAACCAATCAGGAACTGTTCATTCCGCTTACGTTTTCCAAGCTCCTCTGCTATATCGTTGGTGGGGCTGAGACGTATTGATAAATTGTCCTTTCCACGCTTAATTTTATTTTCAGCTACGTATTCAGGCTTGAAGTCCGCAACGGCGGCACAGAGAATGGCCGCATCACATTGGTTGAACTCAGCCAATGCTGCGTTATACATACCATTACAGCTTTCAACGTCCACACGACGTACTCCGTCAGGAGTTGGAAGGCTTACAGGGCCGCTTATAAGCGTGACCTCAGCTCCTCTCCTGGCACATTCTTCAGCTAATGCAAAACCCATTTTGCCGCTAGAGTAGTTTCCAATAAACCTTACGGGGTCAATTTTTTCGTAAGTCGGTCCGGCAGTAATCATTATCCGACGATTATTAAGCTCGTGTTTCTTTTCGTAAAAAAATCTGTCAAGAACATTGATAATGTTATCGGGCTCTTCCATTCGTCCTTTCCCTTCAAGTCCACTGGCAAGGAAACCACTTTGTGGTTCTATAATGATATTTCCATATGAGCGGAGTTTTTCGAGGTTGCGTTGCGTTGAGGGATGGGCATACATGTCAAGATCCATCGCAGGAGCGATGAATACAGGAGCCTTCATTGAAAGATAAGTAGTAATCAGCATGTTGTCGGCAATCCCATTAGCCATCTTTCCAATAGTGCTTGCGGTGCATGGAGCTATGATCATGGCATCAGCCCATAGCCCTATGTCAACGTGCGAATTCCATGTCCCGTCACGCTGTGAGAAAAATTCACTTATAACTGGTTTATGAGTCAGTGCTGACAGTGTTATTGGAGTTATGAATTCCTTTCCTGCCTGTGTTATTACCGTTTGTACTTCAGCGCCTTGTTTTATTAGTCCGCGTATTATAAGGCACGCTTTGTAGGCGGCAATGCTACCGGTTATTCCAAGTACTATTTTCTTGCCTTTCAACATTGTATTGTATAATTATTGTTTGTAGGCTGCTGGGTAATTCTCAGTTCTTATTGAATTCCCTTAGCCGTATTCTCGTAAGCACTTGTTTAGTATTATAAGTAAAATCACTGGCAAGCATCCAGCTGTAATATCCGGGGTCACGATGTAACACGTCAGCTACTCCCCATCCTTTGTATTTGCCGAAGTTAAAGACTTCATACAAACGTGGATTACCATTAGCGTCAGTTAAAGTATTGCCATCCTTATCCTTCATTTCTTTCCATATGATACGTCCGGCAAAATCTACATTGTTGTTTAGTTTTGAGAATTCAGCCAATTCGTCCATGTTATTGTTCAACTGGCGTTCCGGCTCATCCTGCTTTCCTGGTGCATACATGTCAAGTTCTCCTTGCAGTACGCGGTATGTTGCTTCTGTGTCCTCGTCGGCCTTGTGTGCGGTAAAGTCGTCTTCCATCTTGCGGCCGCAATAGAATTTGTATGCGGCAGCGAGGTTACGGCGTTCCATTTTGTGGAATATTGTTTGTGCGTCAATAAGTCTGCACTTTGAAAAATCGAAGTCTATCCCCGCACGCAGGAATTCTTCCGCGAGCATTGGAACGTCGAAATGATTTGAGTTGAAACCTGCAAAGTCGCAGCCCTTGAACTTCTCTTCAAGTTTTGGTGCTACTTCCTTAAACGTTGGAGCATCTTTTACGTCATCGTCTGTTATGCCCGTAAGTGCGGCGACATCATCCGGAATGTGGCGTCCTGGGTTTATGTACATATTGTTACGTTCTTCTTTGCCGTCAGGATGCACTTTTATATATGAAATTTGTATTATCTTATCCTTTACAAGGTCAAGCCCCGTTGTCTCGAGGTCGAAGACAATCAGGGGCTTAGTCAGGTTGAGTTTCATTTTTTTATCTGTATTTATTTACGTTGAGCGGCATGGCGTTTATCCCTTCCTTGGGATGTTTACAGACTTTAGTCATTGTTGCAAGCCTGCATTCCAGTAAATAAATGGTTGCAGTATTGTTTCTGAAGAGCATATGTAAGCTCCCTTCATGACTTATAGTCTGTGCCAGCCTTCTCAATCATTTAGCAGCATTGGCATGATCAGCATTAGTACATCCTCGTTTTCGGGTTGTTGAGTAGGTACTATTAGGCAAGGGCGACTTGGGTCGGCCAATTGCAGTACTACTTCTTCACAGTCGAGGTTTGATAGTATCTCGGTAAGCGATGTTCCCTTGAATCCTATGTCCATTGGATTACCGTCATAGTCGCATGCTATTTCCTCTTTTGCGCTTGTGTAAAAGTCAATATCCTCCGATGATATTACGGCTTTGCCTGGTTCTATGTGCAGGCGTACCTGTTGGCTGCTGTCGCTTGCAAAAGGTAGGACGCGCCTTATTACGCCTAACAGCGTGAGTCTGTCAATAGTAAGACTGTTAGGGTTGTTCTGCGGTATTACGGAGTTGTAGTTCGGATAACGTCCTTCAATAAGCCTGCATGTCAGAGTGCCGCCACTGAATGATATGCCGGCATTGCGTCCGTCGAAGCGAATTATCACTTCTTCGTCATTTTTAGGAAGTATGCCCTTGAGTAGAGTTGCTGGCTTTTTGGGCAGGATGAATGATGTCGGCGTCTCGGTTTTAATGCTTTTATTGAGTGTACGCACCAATTTGTGGCCATCACTGGCAACGATTGCCAATGCATCTGGCGTAAGGTCAAAATAAATGCCGTTCATTACAGGGCGCAACTCCTCGTTGGCTGTTGCGAATAATGAATGTGATATGTCTCCAGCCAGTGTTTTACCTTCGATTATTACTGTCGCAGCTCCATCAAGTGGCTGTTGGGGCCTTGGAAAGTCATCGCCTGCCTGTCCGGTAAAATTATACATACCGTTCATGTAGATTACCTTTATGGCGTATGTTGCCATGTCAACGTCAAGTGTAAGCGGCTGTTCCGGCAACTCCTTTACTGCGTCGGATATAGTGCGGTTATTTACGGCAAATGTCCCATTACCGTCAGCAGCATCAAGCTGCATGCTGGTAGTCATTACATTCTCGCTGTCAGATGCTGTAATCGTAAGTGTGTCCCCTGCAACCTCGAACAGATAACAATCGAGTATAGGCATGGAGTTTTTGCTGTTGAAGACCTTTGACAGCGCCGACAAGCGGCTAGCCAAGGCCGTGCTAGATATGGTCAGTCTCATTGTATATGTGTATTATATAGGTTTCTTGTAAGGATTAGCCGCCATGGGTATTTGTCGTACGGCGGCTTACAAAGTCGGACACAAAAATACTAAAAAGAGCGTTGCGGAACAAAAAAAATCTGCAAAAATTTCTTTATTCGCAAGTATTTTACTAATTTCGCAATCAAAAACAAAAAAACAAACAATTCATCTTATTATGGAAATAGAAGGGAAAATCATAGCTGTGCTGCCTCCGCGCGAGGGGGTGTCGGCAAGAACGGGCACGGCATGGAAAACGCAGGATTATGTCATAGAGACTCACGAACAGTATCCGCGTAAGTGTTGCTTTAACGTGTTCGGTTCAGATAAAATCCAACTGTTTAATATACAGGTAGGCGAGGAGTTGCGTGTTAGTTTCGATATTGATGCCCACGAGTATCAGGGCAGATGGTTTAATAGTGTGCGTGCATGGAAGGTTGAACGCATAGACCCGTCTATGGCTCAGCAACCAGTGGCTCCGGCAGCTCCGTTCGCACAGCCCGTATCGCAGATGGAGGCACCGGCAGGGCAACAAGGACCTGTGGCTGACACTGCTCCGTTCCCTCCACAGTCGGAGGGTGGAAGCGAGGATGACTTACCATTCTGATTGCCGTCATTAACGCTGTTTAAGCCTGTGTTATGACGTTTGCATGATTATATATTTCTTACGGATATTAATAGTTGGGTGCCGCAAAAGGCAAGGCGGAGTTTGAAATAAAAGTTTCAAACTCCGCCTTGCCTTTTGTAAACGTTAGCAGTAGACTCATTATGTTATGGGAGAGCCGGGGGCTGTGGTTGCAAGATGTGTACTCCGTGATTTGTTAAGTAATAATTATGGGTAGACTTTGCTTGAAAAAGAAAAAATTATATGTAATTATATCTGTAATTTATTTATTTTCAGGGAAATATATAGTTTTGTGAAATATAATAATCAAAGGCGTGTTATGTGCTGATTGTGTATTTTCAGATATACGGTCGTTTGTCTTGTTGTTTGCCTGCATTTGTCGTCTTGTTTGTGCTCTTTTGCATGTTGATTTGTTGCCGTTTGCGTGCTTGCCATGTGCATTGATAAATAAAAAAGCGGACGAGCCTTTATAGCCCGTCCGCTTTTTTATTTATCCGTGTCAAATTAATTAAGCTTCGATAGCTGCGACACCTGGAAGTACTTTACCTTCAATAGCCTCGAGCAATGCACCTCCACCTGTCGAGATGTATGAAACCTTGTCTGCCATACCGAATTTATTTATGCAGGCAACAGAGTCACCTCCGCCGATGAGTGAGAATGCCCCATTAGCTGTTGCCTCAGCTATGGCGTCGGCAATAGCCTTAGAGCCACCTATGAAATTGTCGAACTCGAATACGCCGGCAGGACCGTTCCACAGAATAGTCTTTGCGCCCTTTATAGCTTCTGCAAATGCCTTGCGTGTCTCGGGACCAGCGTCAAGGCCTTCCCAACCCTCAGGAATATTGTTAGAAGGGCATACTTGCGTATTTGCGTCGTTAGAGAATGCGTCGGCTGCAATGCAGTCTGTACCGAGTACGAGGTTGACGTTGTTCTCCTTGGCTTTTTTGATTACGTCAAGAGCCACGTCCAGTTTGTCGTCCTCGCAGATAGAGTTTCCGATGTTTCCGCCTTGAGCTTTTGCGAAAGTGTATGTCATACCGCCGCAGAGTATAAGGTTGTCAACCTTGCCGAGCAGGTTCTCGATGATACCGATTTTTGTAGATACTTTCGAGCCTCCCATGATTGCTGTGAACGGACGTTTGATGTTGCTGAGCACATTGTCGACAGCCTGTACCTCTTTTTCCATGAGATAACCTAACATCTTGCTGTCCTTATCGAAATATTCATCGATAACAGCGGTAGAGGCGTGTTTGCGGTGAGCTGTTCCGAAAGCGTCCATTACGTAGCAGTCAGCGTAAGAAGCAAGTTTCTTTGCAAATGTCTTTTGGCGCTCTTTCATTTCCTTCTTAGCTTCGTCGTATGCGGGATCTGCCTTGTCTATGCCTACGGGTTTGCCTTCTTCCTCTGGATAGAAGCGCAGATTCTCGAGCAGCAGAGCCTCGCCTGGCTTCAGGTCAGCAGCTTCTTTGTCTGCATTTGCGCAGTCAGGAGCAAACTTGACGTCTACGCCAAGGTGTTCAGATACGTTCTTGACGATTTGGCTCAAGGAAAGTTTCGGATTAACCTTGCCTTTTGGCTTGCCCATGTGGCTCATCATGATGACGGCTCCACCGTCTGTAAGGATTCTTTTGAGTGTAGGGAGAGCGCCGCGTATGCGGGTGTCATCGGTTACGTTTCCGTTCTCGTCCAATGGAACGTTGAAGTCAACGCGTACGATTGCCTTTTTGCCGGCAAAGTTGAATTGTTCGATTTTCATAATTACCTTAATTTTTAATTATTGAAGTTTGGTCGTTTCCTTTTTCTCTGTTTGTCATATCGTGGACTTCCCGCCATTCAGTATTCTTTTCGGCCATAGCCCGTTGGTGTGTGGACAATAGTGTTGCGCAAACGTCGGTATTGTTGATACTTGCTAAATGTCGGTGCCCATATCCTTTGTTCATATATTACTGACACTATTGTTTTTTAGTGTTGCAAAGTTAACAATTTAAGCTGATAAAGTGAAGCCTACGCCTTATTTTTTACGTTTTTTGACGTGGGCTTAATGTTAATGTAATGTCAAGTTGGCAATGTGGGTGGCACCATGCGTTGTCGTTTTAAGGCTTGGTTCGTTTTTAAGTGGTCTTTGTGGATATCGAGAAGATATAAAATGCGTGACTTGTTTTTCGTTAATCGGATTTTTGTACTATCTTTGCATGCGTTAATATGGACATTCGATGAAAGACAGTGTTATAATATTAAGTGGCGGAATGGATAGTACCACGCTGCTTTACGAGATGCAGGAGCGTATAGCTTTGGCTGTGTCGTTTGATTATGGTAGCAACCACAATGCTCGTGAAATAGGTTATGCGAAGTTACATTGCCGCAGGCTTGGCATACGTCATGCGCTGATAAGGCTTGATTTCATGCATGATTATTTCAAAAGTTCGTTGCTTGATGGTGCTGATGCAGTTCCTGAAGGCCATTATGCTGACGACAATATGCGGTCTACGGTTGTTCCGTTCCGTAATGGTATCATGCTTTCAATAGCGACCGGAATTGCCGAGAGTGAAGGGCTGAAATATGTTATGATGGCTAATCATGGTGGTGACCATGCTATTTATCCTGATTGTAGCCCTATGTTCGTAAAGGCCATGAGCGAGGCTACTAAGGCTGGCACTTATCCCGGAATAGAGGTGCTGGCGCCTTATACAGAGTTGACAAAGGCAGATATTGCACGTCGTGGCAAGGATTTAGGTATTGATTATTCTGAGACGTGGAGTTGTTATAAGGGTGGAGACAAGCATTGTGGCAAGTGCGGAACGTGCGTCGAGCGCAAAGAAGCTATGAAGGAAGCCGGGATAGATGACCCTACTGAATATGAAGATTAATATGTGAAAATAAAAAATAGAAAAGGTGGGAACAATCAATGTTCCCACCTTTTTTGTTAATATGCAATTCATTAAAAATTGTAGTAGACACCGAACGTGATGTTGTTGCCGTCAAGGTTTACGCCCCATTCACTTGCTTTGGGACCGTCGTCTATGCCTTTAACCTGCTCCCATCCGAGAAATCCAACATGTGCAACCAAGCTGAATTTGTTGAGTTTTACTTCAATGCCAGGTTTCAAGCCGATAGACCATTGGTTTGCGGCGCCGTTGTAATGTTTGTATCCGAAGCCACCGTCACAGAACAGGTTGACAACCTTGCTATGGAAGAAAGTGTAACGTGCATAAGGATTAATTTCGAACGTATGTACGGCATCTGAAAGTCCGCTTAATTCAGCTTGTCCTTTAGACCATCCGAACATTACTCCGGCAGCCCAGTCGTCATTAAACTTGTAACCAACTTCAGGGAGTAACTTGTAATAAGTTTCACTGTCGTCGCTCCAATCGCTGTCGACACTTGAAATACCAACATTACCACCTACATAAATCTGTGCGCTTGCACATACCGCAAACATTGCGGCAACGAGAGTCATGTAAATCTTTTTCATAATCTCTTTTTTTTGTTATACAATCAATTACTTCTTTTTACAAATGACAATTAATTGTCGATTGCGTGTGCAAAGTTATCAATAACGTCCAAACTTCCAAATTATTTAATGATGTTTTTGCTCTCCACCGGTAATATGTGTTAAAAATTTGGAATAATCGGACAATTTCAATAACTTTGCAACTCAAAAAGTAAAACTTTTAAGATGAAACCGGTTTTCATTGCAGGCCCTTGCGTTATAGAGTCGCAAGAGTTATTAAATAATGTAGCGGAACGCTTGGTCAAACTCAATAATGAGCTTGGCATTGATATCATATTCAAATCTTCGTTCGACAAGGCAAACCGTACTTCCTTGCATTCGTTTAGAGGCCCAGGATTGGAGCGTGGGCTGCAAATGCTGGCGGACGTGAAGGATAAATATGGTTTACGCATTCTTACAGATATTCATGAGAGTTGGCAGGCAGGCCCTGCAGGTGAAGTGTCAGATGTAATACAGATTCCTGCATTTCTTTGCCGGCAGACAGATTTGCTTGTTGCCGCAGCCCGTACGGGGCGAGTGGTAAATATCAAGAAGGCCCAGTTTCTTAGCGGTAGGGATATGGTTTATCCCGTTGAGAAGGCTCGTGAGGCTGGAGCAAAGGATGTGTGGCTGACTGAAAGGGGCAATATGTACGGATATAATAATCTGGTAGTAGACTTCAGGAACATTCCTGATATGCTTGAAATCGTGCCTACTGTCATAATGGACTGTACCCATAGTGTGCAGCGTCCCGGAGCCGGTGGAGGAAAAACGTCCGGAGATAGGCGTTTTGTACCGTCAATGGCGCTTGCAGCTAAAGCCTTTGGGGCTACAGGATATTTTTTCGAGGTGCATCCAGATCCTGATAATGCTTTGAGTGACGGTCCAAACATGTTGTGCTTGGATGATCTTGAGTCGTTAGTCAAGAAAATCGTGTTGTAGTGAAATAACGGATGTATGAATTAACAAGGTCGTAAGGTTGCAGACTTATGCCGAACATAGATGTGCAGGAATAACAATAAAAAACTTGGTATTTGAGAATGGAAGCAGAAGAAAGGTTGAAGCATGTACGCGAGTACGCCGGACGTTGTATAAAAGAGGAGGCACAGGCCGTATTGGACTTATTGCCACAGTTAGACGAGAACTTTGACAAGGCAGTAGGCTTAATGTACAAGTGTCGTGGTAAAGTAATTGTTACCGGTGTAGGCAAAAGCGGGCATATAGGAGCTAAGATTGCTGCTACTTTATCGAGTACTGGTACGCCTTCATTTTTTATCAATCCCCTTGATGTCTTTCACGGAGATTTAGGCGTGATGACAAAGGATGACGTGGTATTGGCTATTAGCTATTCCGGGCAAACGGATGAACTGCTGCGGTTTGTTCCAATGGTTTTGCATATGGAGATACCAATAATAGGTATGAGCGGTAATCCTTCGTCGCTTTTGGCAAAATATAGTACCGTTCATATTAATGTACAGGTGGCAAAGGAGGCATGTCCGCTGAACCTTGCCCCGACGAGCAGTACAACGGCGGCTCTTGTCATGGGTGATGCTTTAGCTATAGCCCTGATGGAAGTGAGGGATTTCAAACCGAGGGATTTTGCCCAGTTCCATCCTGGAGGTGAGCTTGGCAAACGCTTGTTGACGACGGCACGTGACGTAATGCGAACCGAAGATATGCCGGTCATTCCTCCAACAATGCATCTTGGCGAGGCTATAATACATGTGAGCAAAGGTAAACTTGGACTTGGTGTGGCTGAAGTTGATGACAAAATCGTAGGACTTATAACTGACGGAGATATTCGTAGAGCTATGGAGAAATGGCAAGCGCAATTTTTTGACCGTACCGTTGCCGATATAATGACGCGTAAGCCTAAAGTTGTTCCTCCCTCAATGAAAATCAGTGATATACAGAGTATAATGAACAAGTACAAGGTTCATTCCGTTTTGGTGGTGGATGATGACAACCATCTTCTTGGAGTCGTCGACCATTACAGCTGCATGTTGTAAACAGGCAGAATTTATGGCGGGCAGGAGGTGAAGTTTTTACTTCCTTTTCCGCCTTACGATAGGTAATTAGTATGATATGAAAAGATTTGTTTTAGCGATATTGTTTGCTGCTGTCTGCTTGTGCGTAAGTTCGCAGACATCCGATTCAATAATTGTAGATTGTCTTCGGGATGAAGGAGTCAAGTTTTCCGATAATAATTCTGTAACGTTGTTGATGAATGGTCAGGAGAAGTTTGACGACATGTTTGAGGCAATATGTCAGGCGCGGAGCAGTGTGCATCTTGAGTATTTCAACTTTCGTAATGATTCTATTGCGTCGTTGCTATTTAATATACTGGCAGACAAAGCCAAGGAAGGCGTGGAGGTTAGAGCCTTATTTGACGGTTTTGGCAATGATTCAAACAACAAGCCTTTGAAGAAAAACCATCTTGAGAAAATAAGGGCTAATGGAATAGAAATATATGAGTTCGACCCGATTCGTTTCCCATGGGTAAATCATGTGTTCCATCGTGACCACCGTAAAATCGTGGTTATTGATGGTAAGATTGCTTATACAGGAGGCATGAACGTAGCTGATTATTACATAACCGGAACGGAACAGGTCGGTGAGTGGCGCGACATGCATTGTCGTATTGAGGGCGATGAAGTGAATACATTGCAGGCGATATTTCTCAAAATATGGAATAAGGTGAGTGGACAAAATGTGCACGGCGCAAAGTATTTCCGTGGATTTCACGGTGCCGACTACATTACTGGACTGAAACCTGATACTTGCGGTAGCGCAGGACGCAAAATGGTTGGTATAATCAACCGTGAACCACGCACGACCAACGGCATTATCCGCACTTTTTATACGGAAGCTATCAATAGTGCAAGGGACAGCATAAAGCTTGTCAATCCGTATCTTACTCTTAATCCGACGCTTAAGCGTGCATTGCGCAAAGCCGTAAAGCGAGGTGTTAAAGTTGAAATCATGGTATCAGAGAAAAGCGATATACCATTGACGCCCGATTGCGTTTTTTATAATGTACATAAACTAATGAAACATGGGGTGGACGTATGGATATATAAAAATGGTTTCCACCATACAAAAATCATAATGGTGGATGGGCGGTTTTGTACTGTTGGCAGTGCCAATCTTAATGCACGAAGTCTTAATTTTGATTATGAGGAGAATGCCGTGATTGTTGATCCTTGTACAACAAAGGAACTTGACGAAATGTTTGAGCGAGACAAAAAACACTCATTTAAGCTTACAGAAGAGATATGGGACGAGTGGCGTACTCCGTGGCAGAAATTCGTTGGATGGTTCGCCCATTTGCTTACGCCATTCCTTTGACGGCCGCCATTATTCTGTGGCGCCGTCAATGATATCCGCCATAAGGTGGATATCGGTATCGTTAATTCCATGTTCGTACAAGAAATCTTTGTCATTGGCGAATTCGTAGGATATTTCATGTTCCCTTTTTGGTGAATGGATATTACGGTTTGCCATGAAATTCTTGAATCGGTTTATTGCTTCAGGCGTGTTTCCTTTCAGCCATTGGCAGTATCCGGCGTTTAGCCAGTCTCCGTTTTCTACGTCGTTGTCAGCCGTTAATCTATTGTATTCTTTTTCCGCCTGTTCATATTTGCCCAGCCCCATAAGAGCCCACGCAAGCACACGCTTTACCGGCATTGAGTCAGGGCATTCGATGTCGAGACGGTAAAGCATGTTTATGGCCTCGTCATATTTTTTTGCTTTTGACAGTGCGACGCACATGTTCAATGCTACGGTTGTGTTTTGTGGCTCGTTGTCATGTAGCGTTTCGTAGCATTTTGCGGCGTTCTCATATTGTTCGCTCTCGAAGTATGATCGTGCGAGGAGCAATAGCACGCGCTTGTTGTCTGGCTTTTCCGCATTCAGTTCCTTGAATATTTGAACAGCCTTTTGTGGCCGCTTTGCAAAGTTCAGTTCGTATAGACCGTTTATGAGGCGCATTTTTGAATTGCCGCCATCGGCAAATTTTGCCATAATATTTTTCAAGGCTTTTTCGTTCCTGTGCTTTATCATGAAATAGCATAGGTCCGGAACCAACTCATGTAAACCGGTGCCGTCAAACAGGTTGTCGGTAATGAAAGTGAAGTTTTCGCCGTCAAATGGGTTGACGAGTTGTCCACGTTGCGGGAACAGCCTGAAGAACCTGTACATGTCCTGCAGAATCATGCGGCGTATATATGCCGGTTTTTGTTGGTCTTCATGGCTTACGGCAGGTCCTAATGCTTCGGGCGTGTTTAGCATTTCCTTCATATTGTCCGGCAGTCTGCTTATTACAGACGCGACGGCAAGCGTAAATGAGTATTTGTCACTGTCGCAGAAAGGGCCGTTTTTAAGTATGTTTATTAACAGCGGTGTATCTTTAAGGTTGCCTGCTGTTTGGCTAATTTCAGGGTGTTCTATGTAGAACGGGCAGAACCAGTTGGCTACGTTATAGAAAAACGGAAAGCGTTTCATTTGCGAGAAGCCTCCAAAGTATATGTCAGAGCCGGCTTTCTGCATGTTCATCATCTTCTGGAAACTTTCTTCCATTTTCTCCATTGCGCGTTCCGAGGCTCCGGGGTCGAAAACGTCGGCCATCGGGTCTTCATCCTTTTCCGTAATTCCGAAGCGTGTTATTTTGAGGTTGTTGTTCTTCATCAGTTCCGGCATTATGTCACGCCTGATGGTGTCGGTGTCCTGTTCGGCGTTCATGCAGTATATAATTTGTTTCTGCAAGTCTGCCAGCTCGTTTACCACGCTTTCGTCTTCGAGTGCTTTTGCCACGATATTTTTCATTTTCGGCAATAGCCTTGTGCGTGAGGAGAGTGCGAATACCCATCCTACAAGTGCCCGTTGGCGCACTTTTTCATCTGTTGAATTAAGGTATAGATGTACTAATATTTCGAATTTATTTACGTCCATGTTGTTCATCGTCGCCAGCGTCAGCGCGCTTACCAGCAGTTGGGCGTCTATGGTGTCGACGGTGGGTGACATCAACAGTGTCTTGAAAAATTCAGAGTCATGCACGGACCATTGGTGTGACACTATGATATTGCAGAACAGTGACTGCATGAAATCGTTATGCTTACGGTACAGCTCCTTGCTCTTTTCCGTGCGTGTCGCTTCGGCTTCAAGGCTCAGCATAGCGGTATCGGCTACGAATCCTTCCAGTTCGGCTTTGACGGTTTCGTTGGAGAACTTGTTGTTCATGGATTTCCTTAACGCCTCAATGAAGAACTCAACGTGCTGTGTACGGTATGTAATGAACATGTCGCAGGCAAAGCTGTATAGCCTGTCTGTCAGATTATTATATATGTCGGCGCGGTGCGGGTCGTTGAACCCACGCCGCATGTAGTCAAGCATTAGATTGTAGTCACCCTCGATATTCTCA
The DNA here is from genome assembly GCF_016899855.1 of Marseilla massiliensis. Taxonomy (GTDB): domain Bacteria; phylum Bacteroidota; class Bacteroidia; order Bacteroidales; family Bacteroidaceae; genus Prevotella. The sequence continues at coordinate 59,424 of NZ_JACJJG010000004.1, read as the reverse complement.
AGTTCCTCGTCATACATCATGTGAGGATAGGTGTCGATAAGCGAACGTACGCTTCGTAGCGCTGGTCCCAGTTCGCGGTTGTCGAGTTTCCTGAATATGTCGTTTATTTGTTTTATGCCCTTGTTGTCCATGTCTGCTGTCATTTTAGCCATTTATCGGCGGTTTCGATGTCTTTTTGGCGTGGAGCCTCTGCGCGGCGGAATTTAATTTTAGGTAGTGCGTTGACGGTCTTTTCGTCCGTGCCGCAGTATTTTTCTATAGTCCGTGCGTAGTGTTTCAGCCCGTTTTTGTTGATTGAGTCGCAAGCTGCATTGTATCCTTTCATGAATACGTCAAGCTGCTGTTTCCTCCTTTCATCCTTCATGTCCTTCTTTCTGAAGGCGATTACGCCAAGCCACATGTCCTTGTCCCTGCTGTCCATGAGCACCGGATTCTTGTAAAGGCGCGCCGTTGTGGCCTGTGGCTCGGGCAGCAGCACAGCGTCCATTTCGTTGTTCATGAGCATTTGCAGTCTAAGGTTTACGTCGTTAATCTGTACTTTGAATACGTCTTCTGATTTTAGTTTTGCACTGTCTACCGCATAGTCGGCGAGCAAGGCCGTAGCCGAGAAGCGGGCCATGGCTATCATCTTGTCGTTCATCTGGTTGATACGCCTGATTCTGGCCAGCCTGTTGCTTACGAGTTGCCAATACGTGTTCGTGGCTGCGACATAGTCAAGGGCTGTTCCTTTACCTTTCATCCATTGCCCGCGTACTATGTCGGTTATGCATCCTTCTATTGCGCCTTTCATCAATGCCGCGTCACAGTCAATCTGCGCCTTGAACGGTTTGAGCCTGATGTCGGCCTTGGTCGAGTCGAACAGCCCGTAATCCTTGGCGACGTATATTGGCAGGCAGTCGAGTGTCGGCATTACGCCGATTTTCAATGCGAGTGAATCTTCACGGTGCAGCCTGGCCTGCTCGGCCCTTGACAACCGTTGTTTTTCCTCGTACGATTGTCCGCATCCAGTCATGATGACGGCTGCCAACAAGAAAAAGACAATGTATTTGGTTTTCATGTTTTTACCTTATTAAAAAGGGCAGCCCAGCGTTTTACAACCGAGTCGCCCTTCAGAGTTTATTATTAATGTGCGATATTAGTCTGCATCATTCAACGGTGGTGCAAAGTTAATGATTTATTTTGTAACTCAAAAAAATATTGTTACTTTTGTAAAACAAAATGGGTGAGGAGTAATTATTGTCATACATAATACCGTACGTTTTGTAAAAGACCGTCATTCGCGTTGTAAAAGGCCGTCTTTTGTAATGCGAAACACGGCCTTTAGCCTTGCTAAAGACGGCCTTTTGTAAAGGGCCTGGCGGTCAGGGCGTAGCGCCGCGGGTGTTGATGCTCCGTAAGGACGGCTGTATGATGAAGATTGTTCTTTGTTTACCATCGTTTATTCAATGTATTTATGGCAAAAGACAAGATAGCGTACGTATGCTCTAATTGCGGTCAGGAATCATCAAAATGGGTAGGCAAGTGTCCCAGTTGCGGGCAATGGAATACGTTTAAGGAAATACGTGTCGCTCCTGAAAGCGTAGGGCAGAAGGCCGCCGCCAACGTTGCGGCCACGTTAAGGGGCGGCAGGCGTGAAGGTAAAGCACGTCCGATGGCGCTTCATGAAATATCGGCCAATGACGAACCGCGCATTGATATGCACGACGCCGAGCTTAACCGGGTACTCGGCGGAGGACTTGTGCCGGGGTCGATTGTTCTGCTTGGCGGTGAGCCTGGTATAGGAAAGAGCACGCTAACGCTACAGACGGTGTTGCGCATGACCGACCGCCGTGTGTTGTATGTCAGCGGAGAGGAGAGTGCCCACCAGCTGAAAATGCGCGCGGAACGTATAGGCAAGAGGGTTAACAATGATGTCGGCAGCACTGACGGGCGCTGCCTGATTCTTTGCGATACGTCGCTTGAAAATATTTTTGCCACGATACAGGAGGCAACTCCTGACATCGTGGTCATAGATTCGATACAGACAATCAGCACGGAGACCGTTGACAGCTCGCCGGGCAGCGTGACACAAGTGCGCGAATGTGCGTCGGCACTGCTGCGTTTTGCCAAGTCGAGCGGCATACCTGTAATCCTTATAGGGCATATAAATAAGGAAGGAACATTGGCAGGGCCTAAGATTCTTGAGCATATCGTGGATACTGTAATTCAGTTTGAGGGCGACCAGCACTATATGTACCGCATTCTTCGCTCAACCAAAAACCGTTTCGGCAGTACCTCGGAGCTGGGCATTTACGAAATGGAACAGGACGGACTGCGTGAAGTGTCCAACCCTTCGGAGCTGCTGTTGACACAGGATCATGAAGGGCTTAGTGGCGTGGCTATATCCTCGGCGATTGAGGGCGTACGCCCGTTTCTTGTCGAGACGCAGGCGCTTGTCTCTTCGGCCGCTTACGGAACGCCGCAGCGCAGTGCCACGGGCTTTGACCAGCGACGGCTCAATATGTTGCTCGCAGTACTTGAAAAACGCGTTGGATTTAAGTTAATGCAGAAGGACGTATTCCTCAATATAGCGGGAGGGTTGCGTGTTACGGACATGGCCATGGACCTGAGTGTCATTGCAGCGGTGCTTTCGAGTAACGTTGACACGGCGATAGAGGCCGGATGGTGCATGGCTGGAGAAGTTGGACTGAGTGGTGAAGTACGCCCTGTCAGCCGTATTGAACAACGCATAGCCGAAGCCGAGAAACTCGGTTTCTCGAATATAATAATACCTAAATACAACCTGCAAGGGCTCTCCCGCAGTAAGTTCAACATAAATCTCGTGCCCGTACGCAAGGTGGAGGAAGCGCTAAGGGCTTTGTTCGGATAAATGAAACGCCGTGTCACGTATTTCGGCTGGATGTCGAATAATGCGTAACACGGCGTTTTCTTGATGCCGTCATGGCGTGTCCAAAAGTTTTAACGTTGCGTATCTGTTGTGCCTGAATGGCCGAGACGGCTTGCGATGAATGTCGTTAGGTCGTCTCCCCTGAGTCCGGCAGCGATAACTTTGCCCGTATTGTCAACGATAATTGTGAACGGAATGGCCTGTATGCCGTACATTTTCGCGGCGCTGTTGTTCCATCCTTGCAGGTCGGACAGTTGTGTCCACGTCATGTTCATCGTGCTTACTGCGTCAGCCCATTGTTCCTTATGCTCGTCAAGGGATACGCCGATAATGCCCAGCCCTTTATCTTTGTAATCGTTGTATGTCTTTACAAGGTTGGGCATCTCCTGTCGACACGGGCCGCACCAACTGGCCCAAAAGTCTACAACGGTAATCTTGTGTTTTGCGAACTCGTCAGTTACGGATACGTCATTGCCGTTGATGTCGGGCATGGTGAAGCTTATCCTTAACTCCTGTTCGTTGTTTGCGGAGCGTTGCGCCGTGTCGGCTTGTGTCGTACCGGTAGTGTTCTGGCTTTTTGTCTTGCCCTGTTGGCATGCCGATGTCAAAGCTAACGTTACGGCCGCCAAGGCTAATGCGTGGCGTATCTTCATGTCTGATGATTTTATACGAGGTATTGCGAGCTTATGCTCTCGTTGTTTACAACGCGGCGTATTGTCTCGGCAAACATGTCGGCTACGGACAGTTGCTTAACCTTTGCGCAGCGGTTGGAGTAGGGGATGGAGTCCGTGAATACCATCTCTTCAAGGGCCGAGTTCTGTATTCTCTCGCTTGCCGGGCCACTCATTACGCAATGTGAGGCGCATGCCCTTACGCTCTGGGCGCCAGCCTGTTTCATGATGTCTGCAGCTTTGGTTATCGTTCCGGCCGTATCTACCATGTCGTCTATGATGACAACATTCTTTCCCTTAACGTCGCCGATTATCTGCATGCTTTCGACTACATTTGCGCGGGCGCGTGTCTTGTTGCAAAGTACAAGCGGACAACCCAGGTACTTAGCGTATGTATTTGCACGTTTACTGCCGCCAACGTCGGGAGAGGCAATGACAATGTCGTCGAGTTTCAGGCTGAGGAGATACGGCAGTATTACGCCTGAAGCGTAGAGATGGTCTACGGGAACGTCAAAGAATCCCTGGATTTGGTCAGCATGCAGGTCCATGGTGATAAGGCGGTCGATACCTGCTACCCTAAGCAGATCGGCAACGAGCTTGGCACCTATGCTTACGCGTGGCTTGTCCTTGCGGTCCTGACGTGCCCAACCAAAATAAGGAATCACAGCGTTGATACTCTTGGCGGACGCACGTTTGGCGGCGTCAATCATCAACAGGAGTTCCATAAGGTTGTCAGAATTAGGGAAAGTACTCTGTACGAGGAACACGTCGCGTCCGCGGATTGACTCCTCGTAGGACACGGCGAACTCGCCGTCAGAGAACTTCGTTATTAGCAGATTGCCCAACTGGCAACCCAGACTGTTGCAGATCTTTTCCGCAAGGTATCTCGTGTTTGTGCCCGAGAATACCATGAAAGAGTTTTTTTCACTCATTTTGGCTTATTGTTGTTTTGTTATTTGTTTTTTTATGATACTGCTTTCCTAAGTTTCTCGAAGTGGCTTATCAGGTTTTTGTAGTCCTGCTCGTTATGTATGTCGAATCTGCTCCACAGGTCTTTCCCTACGACCACTCCACCGAATCCGAGCTCGCGCGCCTCCCTGATATTGTCCATGCTTACGCCGCCAAAGGCATAGACGTGTTTGTCTATCAGTCCTTGACTGGCAGCGTATTCCAGTTCTTCACGGCCGCGGGCGTTCTGCCCGAACACATTGTCAAGGAATACATATTCCGCCTTTTTCTTCATTGCGCCCAGCTCGTTTATGTTATGGCATGTGCGGCTGAACTTTCCTTTATAGTCTTTGGGTAATTCTTTACCGCTGTCGTCGATGTGTATTCCTGCCAGTCCGTATTCGTTCTTTAAATAATAATGGTCGTGTACTGTTATCTTGCCGTATGATATTTCAGGAATAAGTGACAGCAGGCGTTCTGAATACATTGGTGAAGCTCCGGGCTTGTAAAGGTGCAGGTTGTCCATGCCCTCCTCGAAAAGAGCCGTCAAAATCTTGTCTTCTTCTACAAAGAATGTAGGTTGGGTAATTATAACGAGCTTCATCGCTTTTTTCTTTTTCCAAATGCAAATGTATAAAAAAAATGATAAACGTACAATCTATTAGCTAATAAAAGTTGTTTCGTATGCCTTAAAATGGGGAAAAGATGTTGTTTCATCTTTGTTTTACAGTGTAGTGTAACGTTTTTTGTTGTTTGGCGGTGTGTTTACGCTTTTTATTTTGGCACTGTAGTATGACTTGCCGGTGCGTCGGTAGGCCTGTACGTAAAGAGGCTTAATGCCGTTCTTTGTAACATATTGATACTTAGCGTGTTGTGAAATTCCGTCTTTTACACTGCAAAACATGGCGTTTTATAGGATGATTGACGGCCTTTCGGTTTACATTTTGCCATCTTTCGGCACGCCAGGCGTTTGTAAAAGTATGAAGCCGTGCGGTGTGTTATGTTATGTCTTTTACCAAGTGTTATGGAAATCTTATTTCCGTTTTATGCCGTAATAATAAAAAAATGTGTAAGTTTGCACTGAGAAAATACAATTGCAGACAATGAAAGTAAACTTGAATACATTTGATGGACTTGCCACTCCGTGTTACGTTCTTGAGGAAAGACGCCTACGGCGCAATCTTGAATTGATAAAAAGCGTGGCAAAAGCGGCTGACGTTGAAATAATATTGGCATTCAAGGCTTATGCTTTATGGAAAACATTTCCGATATTCAGGGAATATATCTGTTCGACAACGGCAAGTTCGCTGTATGAGGCGAGGCTCGCCAGCGAAGAGTTCGGCAGCAAGGCGCATACCTTCTCGCCGGCATATACCGATTATGAGATTGACGATATAGCCCGTTGCTCAAGCCATCTTACGTTCAATTCATTGTCGCAGTACGCCAGGTTGCACGACAGGGCGAGACTGGCGAATGACTCGGTGAGCTTTGGCCTTAGGGTGAATCCTGAGTATTCGGAGGTGGGCACCGCTCTTTACAATCCGTGCGCTCCCGGTACGCGTTTCGGGGTTACTGCCGACAAGCTGCCCGACCGGCTGCCTGACGATATAGACGGTTTTCATTGCCATTGCCATTGTGAAAGTGGGGCCGACGTATTCGTAAGGACATTGGCCCATATAAAGGAAAAGTTCTCAAAGTGGTTCGGACAGTTGAAGTGGATAAACTTTGGCGGCGGACACCTTATGACCCGTAAGGATTATGACATACCTTTGTTGGTAAAAACACTGAACGACCTGCACCGGGATTATCCTCACCTTAATATAATACTGGAACCCGGCAGCGCATTTGCATGGCAGACAGGTTCGTTGGTGTCGCAGGTGGTGGACGTGGTGGAAGACCGTGGCATAAAGACGGCAATCCTGAACGTAAGTTTTACGTGCCACATGCCTGACTGTCTGGAAATGCCGTACATGCCGGCTGTGAGGGGTGCCGAAGCTATCGAAGGAGGCTGTGGCGCTGAGGCTGCGGAGCCATGTGTGTACAGGCTTGGCGGCAATAGTTGTCTTTCTGGCGACTTCATGGGCTTGTGGCGTTTTCCGGCAGAATTAAAAATTGGAGACAATGTGATATTTGAGGATATGTTACATTATACGACGGTAAAAACGAATATGTTTAATGGCATAACACACCCTTCTATTGCTTTGGCGCATGATGACGGAACGCTCGAAATGTTGAAAGTATATGCTTATGAAGATTATAAAAATCGTATGGATTGAAAGATTTTTTCATCAAAAATGAAAAAAATATCGCAAAAGTTTTGCAGGTTTAGAAAAAAGCCGTATCTTTGCACCGCATTTAGAGAAATGCTCCTTTGAACAGGAAATAAGCGGCAATAGCTCAGTTGGTAGAGCGCGACCTTGCCAAGGTCGAGGTCGCGGGTCCGAGTCCCGTTTGCCGCTCAGACATTCTGAATAAACAGCGTGGTGGAGCTATTGCTTCTATGCCCAGGTGGCGGAATTGGTAGACGCGCACGTTTCAGGTGCGTGTGTTTCACGACGTGCAGGTTCGAGTCCTGTTCTGGGCACTATTTATTCAGAATGAATTTTATGTTGGAGAGGTGGCGGAATTGGTAGACGCGCTACTTTGAGGGGGTAGTGAAAATTGTTTCGTGGGAGTTCGAGTCTCCTCCTCTTCACACATTATATTTTATTGTTTTAGGCGGCAATAGCTCAGTTGGTAGAGCGCGACCTTGCCAAGGTCGAGGTCGCGGGTCCGAGTCCCGTTTGCCGCTCTTCTTCAAATCGAAAAATACAATCATGAACTTATATTTAAGATACTTTGATAAAGAGACATTGGTAACCAATGTCGAAGACGCTATTGCTTTTTTATATTCGATTGATGAGATAGGAATGAACCCTGACTTGGAGCGTGACATCAGGGAATATGTTGCAAGCAGCGTATATTATCCTAAGCGTTACAAGATACGTCCTCGTGTTTATTTTATCATAATAAAGACCGAGGCTGCCACTATGCTTGACTTTAAGCAGAAGAAGGCCCTGCGTTCCAACCTGCATGCAGGAGAACAGCGTGACGAAGTTTCTCCTGCATTGGCCCGGCTGACAGAGGAACGGCCAGGGTGGTATGAAGGAACTCTTGATTTCAAGCGGGTAGTGCTCGTTCCTATCACAGGTAAACATGAGTACCGCGATACCCATTTTGTGGTAAACTGTAAGGCTATGTCAGGTCTTGACTGTTATAACCGTATGGTAGAGCATTTGCGAGGCCGTGTAGATAGTAGAAGCCAGTTCCCCTCTGCGAAAGGCAAGAATTTCAAGTTCAAGTATCTTGGACTCTGGAAGTAGATTTTAACTTGGCTATATATTTGCATAGCCGGCGTGAACTTATGAACACATAAAACTGCTATCTTCATGAATAAGATAATGTTAATCGGCAATGTAGGCAAGGAGCCGGTGGTTCGCTATTATGACCACGACCAAGCTGTAGCGACTCTATCGCTGGCAACGACTGAGCGTGGATATACATTGCAGAACGGAACTCAGGTGCCCGACAGGACTGATTGGCATAATATCGTGCTTTATAGGGGATTGGCTAAGATCGTGGAAAGATACGTTCATAAAGGGGATAAGTTGTACATAGAGGGGCGTATCCATTATCGGTCGTATGACGACCAGAAGGGAATACGCCATTATGTTACCGAAGTTTATGCTGAAAATATGGAGTTGTTGTCTCCAAAACCAGTTCGTACTTCCACGCAAGAGCAGGGAACGGTGGCTGAAGATAATGTCCAGACAGACAATGAGGCACCATTTTAAACATTGTCGGTAAACGTACAGTTTGTTTTTGTATAATTGATATATGCCGCTGATTTCTGTTGAAGAAGTTTTGCCAAACGTGCGTTTGGGATTATGGAGAATAGAAGAAAGCGTCAATACTTTTTTTTCATTATATCCGGATTTAGAGGTCCTAAAGGGCGAAATTGACGGCTACGGCTCTGTTCAACGTCGTCTTGAAGTGCTCGCGGTGCGTGAGCTGTTGTATTGTATGACTGCAAGCAGTGTCGAGTTGTATCATGATAAATCCGGGAAACCGTTTCTTTCCAATGGCGTGAATATTGGTATCAGCCATACGCATGGATGCGCCGCAGTCATAATGTCACCCAGTAATAGGGTGTCGGTAGACGTGGAATATATCAGTGAAAGAGTAGGGCGGGTAGCGCAACGGTTGTTAAGAACAGACGAAAATGCCGTTTCTTTAGTTGAAAAATTACTTCATTGGTGCACGAAGGAAACTTTGTATAAGTTGTATTCAGAAGATAGTTTGTCTTTATCTGAAATGCAGTTATTATCCATTGATGGTAATGAACATAATGGAATAATAACTGCAAGGAATATAAGGCGCAATGCAACGGCAAACGTACATTACCGTTTGTTTGACGGTTTTGCGCTTACTTACGTGGCTCTTTAGTCTTGTTGTTTTTTCTGTTATTCTTCTTTTTGCCATGGTAACGGCGGTCTTTTTTGCCGCTCTTTTCTTTTGCAGATTTTGTTAGTTTATATTCCGGTGCCTTACCTAAACCTTTTGGCAACGGTATTTTCTCAACTTCGTAACCGAGAAATTTCTCAATCTGCATAAACTTGCCTATTTCCTTGCCGCGTACAAGCGTAATAGCTATTCCGTCATGGTCTGCGCGCGCGGTTCTTCCTATACGGTGAACGTAGTCTTCTGAATCATGTGGAACATCATAGTTGATAACCATCGATATGTCGTCTATGTCAATGCCACGCGCTACGATGTCGGTTGCCACAAGTACATCGATCTGCCCGCTTTTGAAACGGTACATTACATCATCTCTTTGACTTTGCAATAGATCCGAATGCATCTCTCCACTATTTACTTTGGAGCCTATCAGATATTTGTTTATTTCCTTTACCTTGAGTTTGGAGCTTGAGAAGATGATAACTCTTTTTTGTCCGTATTTCTTGAAGATATCTTTTAGTACTCCGTTTTTCTGGTTGTCGTGACAAACACATGCCAACTGCTTTATTTTTTCCGCAGGTTTGCTTACTGCAAGTTTTACGACAGACGGCGACTTAAGGATTGTTCTTGCAAGTTCCTCTATTTTATCTGGCATTGTTGCCGAGAACATAATTGTCTGACAATTCTCTGGCAGCAGTTTGGCTATGGACAATATGTCTTCATTAAAACCCATGTCAAGCATGCGGTCGGCTTCATCAAGAACAAAGAAGGAAACGGAACTTAAGTCGACGTTGCCCATTGTTATATGGCTTATCAATCGTCCAGGAGTGGCTATTATGATATCTGCACCAAGTTTCATGCTCTTGTATTCTTGGTCGTAACGGTTGCCGTCGTTTCCTCCATAAACTGCAACACTACTGACGTTTCTCATGTAATAAGAAAAACCTTGCATGGCTTGGTCTATCTGCTGTGCCAGCTCACGGGTTGGGCTCATTATTACGCAATTTATTGACTCTTCTGGAAACCCTCCGTCATCGAGCATGCTTAAAATAGGCAGAAGATAGGCCGCTGTTTTACCGGTTCCAGTCTGCGCTATTCCAAGAACATCCTTACCGTCAAGTATTTCGGGGATACATTTTTCCTGTACAGGAGTACATGAAGTCCATCCCATATCGTCAATTGCGTCAAGAGTATTGTCGCTTAAGTCTAAATCGTAAAAATCCATATGTTAATTTGGTGCTTTGCGGTAGCAGAAGTATGCTACGATTGTAAAAATAATGTTCGGTATCCATGCGGCCAATATAGGCGGAGTATCAGCGTTTATTGCAAATGTTGATGATACTGTTTGCAGCATTATGTACGTGAAACTTAGCGCAAGGCCAATACCGAGGTATAGCCCCATACCGCCTTTTCTTTTTCTGGATGAGAGTGACAGGCCAATGGTCGTAAGGATGAATGATGCAAATGATGTTGCGATACGTTTGTGGTATTCAACTTCATATTGCACAACATTACCGGAACCACGGTCAATTTGTTTGTTTATGTAGTCTTTGAGCTGTGGACTTGTGAATGTTTCCTGCTGACCCTTTGAATAGACAAGATCCGTTGGTTCCATCATTACTACCGTGTCTTTGATTGAACCGCTGGTTATTGTTTCCTTCATTCCACGCAGTTGTCTTATTCTCCAGTTCCTTGCTTTCCAATGGTATTTTGAATCTGAAATTGTATCGTATTGCACTTCGGAGGCTGTCATGTGGCTTACGAGCTTTTTGTCTTCAAACTTGTCAAGACAAAAGCCGTAGCCTTTTTTCGTGTTGTTGTCGTAGTGTTGTATGTAAGCGATGACGCCTTGACCTACTTGCAATTGCACGTTTTCAGCCGATGTATTTTTTTTCTTGTTCTTATACATCGTTTCGAAATTCTGCCTTATTATTGTACCTTTAGGTATAACATAAGCTCCGAGCAGGAAAGTCATAACTGAGATTATTGCCGCCGAAATCATATACGGCCTCATGAGCCGTTTAAAACTTACTCCAGCAGCCAGCATGGATATTATTTCAGAGTTGCCTGCAAGTTTCGAAGTGAAGAATATTACGGCAATGAATACGAATAGCGGACTGAACAGGTTGGCAAAATATGGCACGAAATTCATGTAATAGTCTACTACGATAGCCCTTAACGGCGCATGATATTGCGTGAATTTTGCGAGGTTCTCATTGATGTCGAATACGATCGAGATTGAGATAATCAAGGCAATCGAATAAAAATAGGTGCCTATGAATTTCTTTATTATATACCAGTCGAGAATTTTCAAGTATCTGAATGGATTAATGAATTTCATCCATTTCATTTTTTTCCCGAGCCATGAAAATGACACGAAAAGCCAGTTAAGACGGTTTCTCATCCGCCTGTTAAATTTTAGAATCCTCCTGAATCGTCTTATATTTTTAGCTTTCATGCTATTACGTTATATTCTTTTACCAAGTTGGTCGATAACTGAAGATTTCCATTTAACAAAATCACCGGCTTCGATATGCGTGCGTGCGTCGTCGACGAGCCTAAGGTAGAACGCCAGATTGTGTATGCTGGCAATCTGCATGGCGAGCAGCTCCTGGGCTTTGAATAGATGATGGAGGTATGCCTTTGAATATATTTTATCTACGTCACAGCCATCAGGGTCAATGGGCGAGAAGTCTTTTTCCCATTTTTTGTTGCGCATGTTCATCGTTCCATTGTATGTGAACAGCATGGCGTTGCGTCCGTTACGTGTCGGCATAACACAGTCAAACATGTCTACACCACGCTCGATTGCTTCAAGTATGTTTTGAGGTGTGCCAACCCCCATCAAGTAGCGTGGTTTATCCTTTGGCAATATTTCGTTGACTACTTCAATCATTTCATACATGATTTCTGTAGGCTCGCCTACAGCCAAACCTCCTATGGCGTTACCGTCAGCGCCTTTATCTGCTACAAACTTTGCCGCTTCACGTCTTAAATCCTTATATGTACATCCTTGTACGATTGGGAAAAGTGTCTGGTCATAACCGTAAAGTGGTTCTGTCTCGTTGAATCTTTTAATACACCGGTCAAGCCAATGCTGTGTTAGCGTAAGACTTTTCTTCGCGTATTGGTAGTCGCTTTGTCCTGGAGGGCATTCGTCGAATGCCATTATGATGTCAGCCCCGATTGTCCGTTCCGTATCAATAACGTTTTCTGGGGTAAAGAAGTGTTTTGAACCATCTATATGTGACCGGAATTCACATCCCTCCTCCCTAAGTTTCCTTATGCCTGTGAGTGAAAAAACTTGGAAACCTCCGCTGTCGGTCAGTATCGGTCTGTCCCAAGTGTTGAACTTATGCAGTCCGCCTGCGGCATTAAGGACCTCAAGGCCAGGACGAAGATACAGGTGGTATGTATTTCCCAATATGATCTGGGCCTTAACCTGTTCACGCAGTTCGCTGAAATGTACGCCTTTTACACTTCCGCATGTTCCAACGGGCATGAATATCGGCGTGCGTATTTTCCCGTGCCCGGTTGTGATTATACCAGTGCGTGCGTCGCTTGCGTTGTCTGTATGTAAGAGTTCAAAAAACATGTTTTCAGTCTTCAATGTCGAATGTTACCGGATTTTTGACCATTTCGTCCGTCAACGCGAAATCCCATACCTCTTGGATGTTTTCAACGTAGTGGAAATTAACGCCGTCAATATATTCCTGTGATATTTCGTCAATGTCTTTCTTGTTGTCCTTGCACATCACGATCTCGGTTATTCCGGCACGTTTGGCTGCAAGTATCTTTTCCTTTATTCCACCAACAGGGAGCACTTTCCCACGTAGTGTGATTTCTCCCGTCATGGCCGTTTTTGCGCGTACCTTGCGTTGTGTCAGTGCGGATGCTATTGACGTGGCGATGGTTATACCTGCCGATGGACCGTCTTTTGGTGTAGCGCCTTCGGGAACGTGTATGTGGATATTCCAGTGGTCAAAGATTCGATAATCTATTTTCAATATACCGGCATGTGCCTTTACGTATTCAAGCGCAAGTATGGCAGACTCTTTCATTACGTCGCCGAGATTACCGGTAAGGGTGAGTTTCGAGCCTTTACCCTTGCTTAAGCTCGTCTCTATGAAGAGAATCTCGCCTCCAACACTTGTCCATGCAAGTCCAGTTACCACTCCGGCGTACTCATTACCTTGGTATATGTCGCGGTAGAATGGTGGATTGCCAAGCAATTCGAGTATTTCGTTGGGAGTAATCCGCGTGTATGGCAGTGCGCCTTCCTTGGCTTTCATGTATGCCAGTTTTCGCAAAGCCTTGTTTATTTGTTTTTCCAGTTGGCGTACTCCGCTTTCCCGTGTATATTGCTCAATAATTTTCTCGATGGCCTGCTTGTTGAACATCAGTCGCTTTTCATCGCTAAGTCCTGTGTTGCCTTTTTCTTTCGGTATTAAGTGGCGTTTGGCTATTTCTACTTTTTCTTCGGTAATATAACCACTTACCTCAATCAGTTCCATACGGTCGAGCAATGGCCGCGGAATGGTGTTCAGGTCGTTGGCTGTTGCGATGAATAGAACTTTTGACAAGTCGTAGTCCACGTCAAGATAGTTATCGTGGAATGCATGGTTCTGTTCCGGGTCAAGAACTTCAAGCAAAGCAGATGCAGGGTCGCCGTTAACCGTATTCTGTGTTACTTTGTCTATCTCGTCAAGTATGAATACGGGGTTGGACGAGCCGGCCTTTTGTATGCTCTTTATTATTCGTCCTGGCATTGCGCCGATGTATGTCCTGCGGTGACCGCGTATTTCGGCTTCGTCATGCAGTCCTCCGAGGGATATGCGTGCGTATTTGCGTTTCATTGCCGCCGCGATACTCTTGCCGAGGCTTGTCTTACCAACTCCCGGAGGGCCATACAGACAGATGATAGGTGATTTCAGGTCTTTCCTTAAACTCAACACAGCCATGTATTCCAAAATACGCTCCTTGACCTTCTTCATGCCATAATGGTCCTTGTCGAGTATTTTCTCGGCGCGTGCCAGGTTTAAGTCGTCTTGGGTATAGCTTTCCCATGGAAGGTTGACCATAGTCTGCAAGTAAGTCAGCTGAACGCTGAACTCTGGGCTCTGCGGGTTAAGGATGTCAAGTTTGTCGAGTTCCTTGTTGAATGTCCTTGCTATGTCTTCAGGCCATTTCTTCTTTTTGGCCTCGTCAAGAAGTTCCTTCTTTTCCGGACAGCTTTCGCCGCCTGACAGCTCTTCCTTGATGTTCTTAATTTGCTGTTGCAGGAAGTATTCGCGCTGCTGTTCGTCAATATCCTCGCGTGTTTTTGTCCTGATATCGTGTTTTATCTCGAGCAGTTGCATCTCACGGTGCAGAATCTTGAGCAGTTTGAACAGGCGGTCCTTAAGCGAGTTGGCCTTAAGCAGCTTGATTTTTTCCGCCGTCTCGAACGGTAGGCTTGTGCACACGAAGTTAAGCAGAATTACTGCGTTGTTAATGTTTTGCAGGGCAAATTGTGCCTCGTCAGGTATTTCGTCGTTCTTCTTTACGTAATCGATTGTGACGTTCCGCAGATCCTCTACGGCCGTCATGAATTCTTTGTCTTTTGTATCGGGTATCTTCTCCGGTGCGACCTCTACCGAGCCCATAAGGTATGGCTCTGTACTTTTAATCGCCGTAAGCCGGCATCGGCCCAGACCTTGCAGTATGACGGTCAGGTTGTTGTTGCCGCCGGGCATTTCGAGCACTCTTATTATTTTCGCGTATACGCCGTATTCGTACAAATCCTCTTTCTTCGTGGGATTGTCTTCGTCTGCGTTTTTCTGGCAGAATACGGCAAAGGGCTCGTCGGGTAGTTCCTTAAGACGGTTTACCAGACTGAGGCTCGCAGTGCGTCCTATAAGTACCGGCGACACAACGCCGGGGAAAAGTATGAGGTTGCGTGTCGCAAGTACGGGCATGTCGCCGTCTTTGTTACCCTCGAACAGTTTAGTTATGTCTCCTTCGTAATCGGCTATCATCGAAAAGGCACCGTTAGAATCTTTTTTCATATTGTCTTTAATTGTTGCGGACTTGCGCATGAGGCTGTAACCGGCAGCATATCCGTCGTAAACAACCTTTAGCCCGTAATATCGTTTCAAAAATACACTATTGGGGTGCAAAGTTACTTATTTTAATCGACATAATGTCGGCGGTGCTTAATTATTTTCATTTAATTAAGTACTATTTAAATGAAGGCGGACAAGGCATGTACGGGTGTTGCCGTGGCTGTGCATGATAACCGGCATGTTTCCCGAGGATAGGAAGTCTGATTACGTGGTATGCGGGTGCGTCGGTAATGACATTTTACATAAAGTAAGCGTTTCTTTGTTTTTACTTTCTTTCTGGATTTTGTAGGCGTTCTGGTTTTGTGTTATTTTTCACAGTGAAACCATTTTGCTGAAATATCGCATGAAAATGTGTGCAAATATAATCGGTTGTGTATCAGTAAGATATATGTAAAACTATGCATATGTGCAATAAAAAGTGACTGAATGATGGGCATATTGCGGCTGAAATCTCTTAATATCGCATGTTTATGTCCATGAAAAGTCGGTTTTTTCTTGTGCAAAAGACCGCTTATTGTCTTGCTAAGAGCGGTCTTTTGCAGTCGAAAGGGCCGTCTTTCGGTTGTTAACCAGTCTGTATTCGTGCTCTGGAAATTCTATTTCGCTACTTTTTGTTGATGTTTTTGCTGTGCCGTTATGTTGCAGAAAACTTTTTAAGCCTTACATTTTGTTATTTGAAAAGTGTGACGGCGAGTATGTTGGCGTAAACAGGTAAATGTCTGTTTTTTAGCGTTTTTTGCCGCTTTGGCGTAATTGAGTGTGGAGCTGCCATATTCATTGCCCGGAATTATATATGCCTTCGCGATTATGCAATGATGTACAGCTAGTTGTCATGTTATGTTTCGCGGTTTGCTAAATGATGTGCCGTTGAGGCTGTATAGTATTGTATTCGTTGCGATTACGGCCAAAATACGTTTTACGCACTTGCAAAAATAAAAACTTTTTCCCTTTTATTTCGCTTAATCGAAATTTTACACTATCTTTGCATTTAAATGTAATTATATTGCAATGGAATTTACCGCAAAACAGATAGCAAGTTTCATCGGAGGCAAGGTTGAGGGTGACGAAAATGCCACGGTACATACTTTTGCCAAGATCGAGGAGGGTACGCCCGGGGCAATATCGTTTCTGTCGAACCCGAAATATACACATTATATTTATAATACGAAATCGAGCATAGTCCTCATAAACGACGACGTAGAGTTGGCCCAGCCTGTTGAGGCTACGTTGATAAGGGTTAAAAACGCTTATGAATGCGTGGCTAAACTGTTACAGCTATACCAGGCTTCACTGCCGAAGAAAACGGGCATAAGTCCGCAGGCTTTCGTTTCTGAAAGGGCCAAGATAGGCAAGGACTGTTATATAGGGGCGTTCGCTTACGTTGGCGATGGTACGGTGATAGGCGATAATACGCAGATTCACCCTCATGCCGTGGTTGAGGATGGGGTGACAATAGGCTCGGGATGTATCATTTATCCGAATGTCACGATTTATGACGGATGTAAGCTGGGCAACAACGTGACCATACATGCCGGCTCTGTGATAGGTGCCGACGGCTTTGGTTTTGCGCCCAACACCGAGGGGTACGACAAGATACCGCAAATCGGCATAGTCACGATTGAGGATAATGTCGAAATAGGCGCCAATACTTGTGTTGACCGTTCGACCATGGGCACTACGATAATACGCAAGGGTGTTAAGCTTGACAATCTTGTACAGATAGCGCACAATGTTGAAGTGGGCGAGAACACGGTAATGTCGGCCCAGGTAGGAGTAGCCGGCAGCACCAAGATTGGCAAGTGGTGTATGTTTGGAGGGCAAGTGGGCATATCCGGACACATCAACATCGGCGACAAGACGTTCCTTGGAGCGCAGTCGGGAGTGCCTGGCAATATCAAGGGTAACACAACGCTTATCGGCACACCGCCAATGGAACCTAAGGCTTACTTTAAGTCGATAGCCATAACACGCAAGCTGCCGGAGATATACAAGCAGCTCGGAGAATTGCAGAAACAAGTTGAAGAATTAAAAAACACAAATAATAAATAAAGGACATGTCTAAACAGAACACCTTAAAGGGTAGCTTTGCCTTATGTGGAAAAGGACTACACACCGGGTTGAGTCTTACCGTGACTTTTAATCCGGCAGCTGAAAACACAGGATATAAGATACAGAGGATTGACCTTGACGGACAGCCGGTAATCGACGCGGTAGCCGAAAATGTTGTGGATACACAGCGCGGGACGGTACTTGGACGTGGCGACGTAAAAGTCTCTACGGTAGAGCACGGACTGGCAGCTCTCTATGCTCTCGGTATCGACAACTGCCTTATACAGGTAAACGGACCGGAATTTCCGATACTTGACGGCTCTGCTGCCCAGTATATAAAGAAAATTCAGGAGATAGGCATTGAGGAGCAGAACGCGCCGAAAGATTATTACGTAATTCGCCATAAGATTGAGGCCAAGGATGAGGAGACCGGCTCGTGCATAACCATTCTTCCTGACGAGGAGTTCAGTATTACGGCTATGTGCTCGTTCGACTCGAAGTTCATAAACAGCCAGTTCGCTACACTTGACCACATGGAGGATTTTGCCAAGGAGATATCTCCTGCGCGTACTTTCGTTTTCGTGAGGGACATTGAGCCGCTGCTTAAGGCTAACCTGATAAAGGGTGGCGATATGGATAATGCCATCGTAATCTACGAGAGGCAGACATCACAGGAACAGCTCGATAAGCTTGCCGATTTCCTGAACGTACCTCATCTTGACGCGACTAAACTCGGCTACATTCAGAATAAGCCATTGGTGTGGGAAAATGAATGTACACGCCACAAGCTACTTGACATCGTAGGTGATATGGCGCTTATCGGAAAGCCTCTCAAAGGCCGTATCATAGCGACCCGTCCGGGCCATACGATAAACAACAAGTTTGCCCGTTTGATACGCCGTGAGATACGCAAGCATGAGGTTCAGGCTCCGATATATAATTGCAACGAAGCCCCGATAATGGATGTTAACCGCATTCGCGAGCTTCTTCCGCACCGTTATCCCATGCAGCTTGTCGACAAGGTTATAGCCTTGGGACCGAGCAGTATCGTAGGAGTGAAGAATGTTACAAGCAACGAACCTTTCTTCCAAGGACATTTTCCGCAGGAGCCTGTAATGCCGGGAGTATTGCAGGTTGAGGCAATGGCACAATGCGGCGGACTGCTTGTGCTTAACACCGTAGAGGAGCCAGAGAGATGGTCAACTTATTTCATGAAGATAGATGACGTTAAGTTCAGGCAGAAGGTAGTGCCAGGTGACACTTTACTGTTTAAGGTGGATCTTCTTGCGCCGGTACGCCATGGAGTATCATCAATGAAAGGATACGTATTTGTCGGGGACAAGATTGTGTCTGAGGCAACGTTTACGGCACAAATCGTAAAGAATAAGTAATATCGGAATAACCGGAAGGGCAGAGTATAGGTCTGCCCTTTTTCAAATAAAAATATATGAACCAAATAAGTCCGCTAGCGTATGTACATCCGGAAGCAAAGCTGGGTGACAACAATATAATAGGGCCGTTTTGCTATATTGACCGAAATACTGTAATTGGTGACAACAATGTGTTCCAAAATGGTGTAACCATTAACTTCGGGGCGCGTATAGGCAACGGTAACGAGATTTTTCCAGGTGCAAGTATAAGCACAAAACCGCAAGACCTTAAGTTTAAGGGCGAAGAAACAACATGTGTGGTCGGCGATAATAACAGTATTCGTGAAAACGTAACGATATCAAGAGGTACAGCCTCAAAAGGAACCACCACTGTCGGGTCGAACAATCTGCTTATGGAAGGTCTGCACATCGCACATGACTGTGTAATCGGGAGCGAGTGTATCATAGGTAACTCTACCAAATTCGCGGGTGAGGTTATTGTTGACGACCGTGCAATAATAAGCGGCAGTGTACTTGTACATCAGTTCTGTCACATCGGAGGGTACGTAATGATTCAAGGTGGCTGCCGCTTCAGCCAGGACATTCCTCCGTATATTATTGCAGGCAAGGAGCCTACAAGGTATTGCGGAATAAATCTTGTAGGACTTCGCCGTAGGGGATTCAACAACGAGTTGATTAACAATATCCATGAGGCTTATCGTCTTCTTTATTCTAAAGGTGTACTTAAGGAAGGTATAGACGAGATACGCAGGAATTTGCCTGACTGTGAGGAAATCAACTATATAATAAGGTTTGTCGAGAACTCGAAGCGAGGCATCATAAGGTAAGTTGTTTTACTTATGAAGACTCTGATTGTGATAGTAGGCCCTACCGGGGTGGGGAAAACCGAGTTATGCCTGAAGGTTGCTGAAGCGTTCGGCACAGTGATTGTCAATGCGGACTCAAGGCAGATATTCAAGGAGATTCCTGTAGGAACGGCAGCGCCTACTATAGCAGAGCGCCGAAGGATCAGGCATTTTTTTGTCGGCAATTTGCACATTGACCAATATTATAATGCGTCAATGTTCGAGAATGACGTTATTGCGTTGTTGGATACTCTTTTTAAGGAGAAAGATTATGTCATAATGTCGGGAGGCAGCATGATGTATGTTGATGCCGTGTGTAACGGCATTGATGATATTCCGACCGTTGATACCGCAACCCGCAGTAAGGTGATGCGTGAATACGAGGAGAAAGGCCTTGATTATATATGTGGCAGGCTTGAGGAGCTAGATCCAGAGTATTATAGTATCGTTGACAAACGCAATCCCAAACGTGTAATCCATGCTGTTGAAATATGTCTTTCCACCGGCAGGACATATACGTCGTTCCGGGTTAACGCTAAAAAGGACAGGCCGTTTAATATAATAAAGGTGGGGCTTACGCTTGATAGGGAACAGCTCTATGAGCGCATAGACGGACGGGTTGACCGTATGGTGGCTGATGGATTGATTCAAGAGGCTGAAAAAATGTACCCTTATCGTAACCTTAATTCATTGAACACTGTTGGCTATAAGGAGCTTTTTGATTATTTTGATGGTAAGTGTACGCTTGAGGAGGCCGTTTTCAGGATAAAGTGTGACACGCATAAGTATTGTAGGAAACAGCTTACTTGGTTTAAACGTGATAAGGACATACATTGGTTTTCGCCGAATAATGTTGAAGAAATCATAAATTACATACGTTCTTGCAAGTGATATGTGTCTTTTTCACTACTTTTGCACAAATAAGCAGAGATAATAAATAATTTTACTCAATATGTTCGAAGGATTCAAAAACTCGTTTATAGGCAGGATGTTAGGCACATGCCTGCGTAAGGCTAAGGCGTTTGGCCATTGGTATGTCGGCCTGTATAAGGGGCGCAGATGGTATGTTAAGACGCTATCGGTGATAGTGTCTTTAATCATTGCGTTTATCCTTTATTTGGGTATGGTTGACATCAACTTCCTCTGGCTGTTCGGTAAGTCTCCGGGATTCTCGCAAATAAAGAATCCATCGACAAGCGAGGCTTCCGAGATATATAGCGCCGACAGTGTGTTGATAGGTAAATTCTTTAGCGAGAACCGTACGCCCGTAAAGTATGAGGATGTGAATCCTGTGTTCTGGAAGGCTCTGATTGATACTGAGGACGAACGCTTCTACAAACATCGTGGAATTGACTTTTATGGTATGTTTGCCGTTCTCAAGGACGTCATTGTCAGCCATGAAGCCCGTGGCGCCTCTACCATTACGCAGCAGTTGGCCAAAAACATGTTCCGTGTAAGGACGCAGTATTCTACAGGATTGCTTGGATATATTCCGGGAATCCGCATTCTTATAATGAAAAGCAAGGAGTGGATTATTGCCACGAAGCTTGAAATGCTTTATGACAAGAAGGATATTCTAACGATGTACGCCAACACCGTAGACTTTGGCTCGAACGCCTACGGAATCAAGACAGCTTGCAAGACGTATTTCGGTACTACGCCGGCTAAGATAACGGCCGAGCAGGCAGCAGTGTTGGTCGGCATGCTGAAAGCCACTACATATTATAATCCGATAACGAATCCGGAGAACAGCCTGCAAAGGCGTAATGTCGTCCTGCACAACATGTTGGAACACAATGACATTACGGCTGCCGAGTATGACTCAATTAGCGCCATACCGATAAAGCTCAATTACAGTGTGGAGAGCAACTATGACGGCCAGGCGATGTATTTCAGGGAGGCGATAGCCGATTACTTGAAGGATTGGTGCAAGGAGAACGGGTACGACCTGTACAGCAGCGGCTTGAAAATCTATACGACGATAGACACAAGGATGCAGAAATATGCCGAGGAGGCGGCGAGGAAGCAGATGCGACAGGTGCAGCGTAATTTTGACCGCCATTGGAGCGGACAGGATCCATGGCGGGATGAGAACCGCCAGGTGATACCCGGGTTTATCGAAAATATAGCCAAGCGTCAGCCCTACTACAAGTTCTTGCAACAAAAGTATCCTGACAGTCCTGACTCTATAACGTTTTACCTGAACAAGCCGCATAAGGTGAAGCTCTTTGACTATGATAAGGGCATGGTGGAGAAGGAGATGAGCACAATGGACTCAATCCGCTACATGGTTAAGTTCATGCATTGCTCATTCGTTGCTATGGAGCCGCAGACGGGTGCCGTCAAGGCTTGGGTCGGCGATATTGACTTCAACTCGTGGAAGTATGACAAGGTCACGGCGATGCGCCAGCCAGGCTCTACATTTAAGCTGTTCGTATATACCGAGGCCATGAACCAAGGACTGACTCCTTGTGACAAGAGGCGTGACGAGTATATCCGTATGGAAGTGTACGACAAGGCCAAACACGGCATGACGACATGGACGCCGACTAATGCCAACGGCCATTTCTCGGGTGATTCTATACCATTGAAAGGCGCATTTGCGCGGAGTATCAATTCGATAGCCGTCAGGCTCGGCCAGGAGATGGGAATTAAGAATATAGCCAAGACGGCGCACGACATGGGTATAGAAAGCCCGCTGGACGAGCAGCCTTCGTTGGCTTTAGGTTCTTCTGACGTTAATCTTCTTGAGATGGTTAACGCTTACTGTACTATAGCCAACGACGGTAAGCATGTACCGCCAATGCTGGTGACGAGAATCGTCGACCGTGACGGCAACGAGGTTTATACAGCACCCGAGGAAGAGAAGCAGGTGATACCGTATAAGAGCGCCTTTTTCATGCAGCAACTCTTGATGGGCGGACTTCGTGAACCTGGAGGGACGTCGCAAAGCCTGTGGGGATACATAAACAAGGCCCAGGACACTGATTTCGGCGGCAAGACAGGAACGTCCAACAACCATTCAGATGCGTGGTTCATGTGCGTCAGTCCCAATATCGTTGTAGGGGCATGGGTAGGCGGTGAGTACCGCAGCATACATTTCAGGACGGGGGCTTTGGGACAAGGCAGCCGTACTGCCTTGCCGATATGCGGATATTTCATCCAGTCGTTGATGGGCGACCCGCAGTTCGGCAGATACCACGGACGTTTTAACAAGCCGCAGGACGATGACATCACGCGTGACATGTATATGTGTGACAGCTATTATCCGGCGAAGAAAGACACCGCTCTTGTTGATAGCCTGGCTGTTAATGCAGACTCAATACTTCTTGACGGTGAAGGCAACGCCGTGCCCGCGCTGGAGGTCCAGGGGCAAGGCGGCGCCAAGCAGCCTGCTGCCGGTCAGGTTGGGAACGCCAACGCCGCCCATGGCGGAAAGAGCGGGCAAAGGAAGGACAACGGCAAGCCACGCGAAGAGGTTATAAGGTTCGATGACTTATAGTACACCGTAACGTGATTAATGGAATGGGGAGATACCGTGCGGATAGCGGACAGTTCAGTTCTGCGGCCATCGTTGAAGTACGGTTTCTCCTCTTTCCCTTTTTATGCACTTGGATAATATGCCAGATATCGATATTGAGAACAATGAGCTGCAGCAGGCTTTGCAGATAATACAATATACCAGGCGCTCGCTGTTCCTGACAGGCAAAGCCGGTACGGGCAAGTCGACATTCCTGCGCTACATCTGCGCCAATGTCAGGAAGAAGCATGTCGTGCTGGCGCCTACAGGCATTTCGGCCATTAACGCAGGTGGCTCCACCCTGCACAGCTTCTTCAAGCTGCCATTCCATCCGCTGCTGCCCAATGACTCGCGTTATACGCCGCGCAACATTCGCAACACACTGAAGTACAGTTCGGAGAAGCGCAAGATACTGCGTGAGGTTGAGCTGGTGGTTATCGACGAGATAAGCATGGTAAGGGCCGACATAATCGACTTCATCGACCGTGTGCTGCGCGTCTATTCGCGCAACATGCGCGAGCCGTTCGGCGGCAAGCAGCTGCTGCTCGTGGGTGACATATACCAACTTGAGCCGGTGGTCAGAGAGGATGAGCGCAAAATGCTACGCCCCTTTTATTCCACGAGCTTCTTCTTCGGGGCCCGAGTGTTCCGCGAGATGCGCCTTGTCTGCATTGAACTGCGCAAGGTGTACAGGCAGAGCGACCCCGCATTCATCTCCATTCTCGACCATATCCGCACGGGTGACGTGCAGCAGTCTGATTTGCAGGCGCTTAACGCCAGGGTGGGCAGGCGGCTTGACACCACAGGCGGCCGGCTTGCCATCACCCTGTCCACCCGCCGTGACACGGTAGACTATATCAACGCTCGTCAGCTCGAGCGGCTGCCAGGCAGAGCGGTGACGTTCCGCGGCGAGGTGAAAGGTGAGTTTCCCGAAAGCAGCCTTCCCACTCCCGTAGAGCTTGAAGTAAAGCCCGGGGCCCAGGTCATCTTCATCAAGAACGACATTGACCGACGATGGGTCAACGGTACTCTTGGCGTCGTCGAGGGACTCGACGCTGCCGAGGGCGTTCTCTATGTCGTGACCGAGGATGGTAACGGGTACGACGTCTATCGCGAGCGCTGGAGCAACATGAAGTACAGGTACAACGACAAGGAGAAGAAAATAGATGAGGAGGAAATTGGCAGTTACGTACAGTTCCCCATCCGCCTTGCGTGGGCTATAACGGTGCACAAGAGCCAGGGACTTACTTTCAGACAGGTCAACATCGACTTTACCGGAGGCGTGTTTGCCGGAGGTCAGGCCTACGTAGCCCTGTCGCGCTGTACGTCGCTTGAGGGGATAAGCCTAGAGACTCCCGTCAGGCGTGAGGACGTGTTCGTAAGACCCGAGATACTCCGCTTTGCCCAAGGCTACAACGACGGCCGGCTGATAGCCTCAGCCCTCAACGAGTCAAAGGCCGACAGGGAGTATCACGACGCCGCAGCGGCATTCGACGGCGGCGATTTCGACGCTTTTCTCGACAGCTTCTTCAAGGCCATTCACCACCGTTACGACATAGAGAAGCCAGCCGCACGGCGCCTTATTCGCATGAAGCTTAACAGGATGAACACGTTGAGGCGGGAGAACGAGCGACTTGAGGACACGCTGCGCCGCCAACGCGAATTCATGAAGAAGCTTGCCGCCGAATACACGCTGCTTGGCAAGGAGTGCGAGCGTGAGCGCATGCCCGAGGCTGCCGCCGCTAATTACCGCAAGGCCCTTGAGCTGTATCCCGAGGCTCACGAGGCCCGCAGGCGTCTTGCCGCCGTCAGCCTGCATGGCGGCGAAGGCGGGTAAGGCGGCCACCCTTGTTTGGATTACCCTGGAGGCTATTGGATTGCTTTAAAGTTGAGCCTCTGTTTTTTAGGTATCAAGTTCGTGTTTCAGTACGTCCGAAGTAAAAACATGATACCTTATGCTTGCATATTACATCATTTACGGCAGATAGCATGAATTAAGGAAACCGCCGATAATAATATGCCGAGTTTATAATGCAATAATCCAATGTCCGAGTTTGCTCCCCCTATATACGCAATCAATAATAAGCCGGTGATCGTCACCGATAGAAAGAGCGTTGATACGGAAAAGGTAATCCAATCTTTCTTGGCAAGTCCTTTGGATATGAATGTTCTATACCATAATATGTGGCGTTTAACGTGACCGGCAACCGATAACAGCCCCATACGAAGGTTGCCGCTATATGGGCAATTGCCCAATTGTGCCACGTTTCATGGTTACCGCCATGCCCGGCAATATGTAAACCTATACCGGTAACGGCCGATGCGGCGAATGCTATCGGTAATAGCCGTTCTATGCCGAATGACATTCCTGTGTTTACTTTGTGGATGGAAACAGTTCCATCCGGCTTGAGGAACACGCCATTGGGACAGGTTTTTATACACTTGCCACAGGCGATACAGGCTGCGGCATTCTTGAATGCGGCATGCCTGTGACAAAGGAAACCGGCCTTGCCTATCACTTTTTTCGGACACTTCTTTATACATTCCCAACATGCCGTGCAGTGACGTAGATCCATTGTGACATATCCGGTTGTCGTTTTTTTCGTTTTCATTACTTTTTTTGCTGCAAAATTAAGTATTCCAGTTAAAAAAGCGTATGGACAGAATAAGGCAACACTTGGATTATCCATGGTTTTTCAGCCTGAATGCACTTGGGCTGATACCTGTGGTTTGCATGAAAATACGTGAGAAATAAGCATAGTCGTCTATGCCGAGCATGTTGGAAATTTCCTTTATGGAGAGACCCGTATGAACAAGCAAACGCTTGGCTTGCAATATCAGTTCATTCCTTATATACAATGTCACGCTCATCCCGGTTACTTCCTTGACAATCTCATTCAGGTAACCAGGCGAAATGTTTAACAATGATGCATAATAGGATGGCGAACGGTTTATGGTAATATGTTCGGCCAGAAGATGGAGAAAAGACAATGCTATTTCCATCTGTCTGCCGCCGTGCTTCTCTTGCAACGCTCCGGTTTCCCTTATGGCTTCGACAACAATTCCCGTGAATGTTTCTGTAAGCCGTATTATTGTCGTTCTTGTCAAATCGTCATCGCCAGTATCAATCCGGCTTGCAATCATGGCAATGACTTGCCTAAGCTCATTATGCCGTTTATTGTCGATTTTGAATAAAGGAGATGTGGTTGACAACAGAAATCCGTTAAAGATACGCTTTTCAGCATGGCCGATAAAGCCACTGTCGACAAAAAGCAGCCAACCTTCTATATCATTTGAACTTATGAAGCGGTGTACCTGACCCGGCTGGATGACGAACATGTCTCCACGGGATACGCAAACCTCCTTGAAGTCTATTAAGCCGCGTCCGCTTCCCCCTTCTACCAATCCCATTACATAGTAATCGTCTTGATGGGCATACGTCATAGGCGCATTCCCGTCTTGTGAGGAAATCATCTTTCTGAGACGTATGCCGAAGTCAGAGAGCATGTAAGCCTTGTGTTGTGGAAGTTGCTCTTGCATATTTTCCTAATTTCAAGACAAAGATAGTGCTTTTATATAAAAAACGGTATTGGACATCAAAAGAAGTAGGGCGTTTTTTATTTTCGCCACTCCGATTTCGCTTTTTGATACGCTTTGTTGTGCCTTTGCGTAAATATGGAGATTCTTTGTCTTTCGTATGTCCGTCATGCATAACGTTAGGGATAAGCTAGTCCGCCAGCTGACGGATGTCCGTCAAGCGTGATAGCATGAAGTCTGTATGGCTGCTCTGCCTGGTTGTGATATGCCGCCAACCGGTTTGCGATATGCCGTATATAAGCTTGTGGATGGCCGCTTTTTTCAAGATAAGAGACTGTCTTCCGTAACTGCCTTCCGTACCGGTAAATTATGTGTGCCCGCCCACGTGTTGGGTGGAGGCGGTTCAGCCGAGATAGAAATCCTCCGTTAGCGCCGCATACCATGCCGACCGACCGCCGTCGGTACCCATGATGCACTCTTCGGACCGTTCAACGCCATCGGTCCTCTGTTTGCCGTAGGCAAGTAAATACCTGCTGACGGGCTTGCGCGCCACTGTCCGCAGGGCGCATACGCGGTGCGGCCACAGGCCCGCCATGGCGGCCTCGGCGTCGAATGTGCCGAAGCATGCAGCCGGGACGATCAACGACATCTGGCCGTCGTCGGTCAACAGGTGTGCTGCATGGTCGAACAGCTCGCCAGCGGGTAGTGACGAGGCGCTGCGCGCCAGCGTGCGCTCGGGGCTCTTGCTCCTCGGCGTGCCGGAGTAAAACGGCGGATTGCATACTATTGTGTCGAAGCAGGCACCGCCGCCGTCGAAGTCCTGCAGGCGGCAGTTGGAAACGCTTATCCTGTCGGCCATCCCCGCTGCCACGGCGTTCTCGCGGGCCTGGGCGCAGGCGCCAGGTTCAATGTCGATGGCCGTTATGTGGGCACCGGTGTATCGCTGGGCCATCATCAGGGCTATCAGGCCCGTGCCCGTGCCGATATCGAGAATGCGCCTGCCGGGCGAGCGGGCCCATGCACCAAGCAGAACGCCGTCCGTGCCCACTTTCATGGCGCACCTGTCCTGGCGCACCGTAAAACCCTTGAACGTAAAATAGTCGTTAGGCATAGTATGTATTTTTTTGTTGTTACTGTCCGAAACTTGCGGCGCGCTCCATGCGGGAGAGCCCGCCTGTGATGACGTATCCGTGCGTGCCTGTTGGCGATTGTACCGTTACAGGTCTCTTTCGGTATGCATGTCTGCAAAGATACGGATTTTTATGGAAAAATGGTTGCGGTTATTACTGCTCCCTGTATTCGCCAGGAGTGAATCCTGTCATTCTCTTAAACCACCTGATGAAATGCTGAGGATACTGAAAGCCAAGGCTGTAGGCAATCTCGCTGACTGACGTATCAGTATCGTACATGCGTGCTTTAGCCACGTCAAGAGCTTTTAGCTGGATGTGTTTCAGGGCAGACAGTTCAGTCGTATTTCTTAATAAGTCGCTAAGGTAGTTGGGTGATAGGCAGAGTCTGTCTGCACAATACTGTACGGTGGGCAGGCCTTCTGTGGCAGGTTTGCCGTAACGGAAATAGTCGTCCAGCAACGATTCAAGGCGTGAGAGGATATCGCGGTTCATGTTTTCACGTGTAGTGAACTGCCTGTCATAGAAACGGATGCAGTAGTCAAGAAGCAATTTTACATTGTCAAGTATTAGTGGTTTACTGTGTTTGTCTGATGGATATTGTAATTCCGCCTCTATTTTTTCCTTGCACTCGGTTATGGTATGTCTCTCGTTCTCAGAAAGATGCAATGCTTCGTTGGTATTATAAGAAAAATATGTATAGTCTTTTATTGAGTGTGCCAATGGGGTGCCGCGCAGTAGTTCCGGATGGAATACTAACGCCCATCCCGCCGGTTGGTGCAGCTGTCCGTCATCGTTGATTCCCATGACTTGTCCGGGTGCGGCAAAAAGAACTGTTCCCTTTTCATAATCGTAAACGCTTTTTCCGTAATTCATTATTCCGCAATCGCTGTCTTTCAGCAAAATTCCATAAATATTGTAAAGCCTGCGGCCGTGGCGAATCGGTTTCATCTTGTCGCAATTCACAATGCTTATCAACGGATGCAATGCTTCTATGCCGAAAAGGTCACAGTAGTCCTGTACTGTTTTGAGCTTTGTAATTTCATTCATAAACAGGTTTGCTTAATGTTTGCAAATATACAGTTTTTTCTTGTAATGGTTGATGTTATGCCATAAGAAAAGATATACCGTGCTCCCGTAACTTCGACATAATCCGCGAGTTGCGATTTCGATAGGTTATGTCACCTGCGAAATTGGTTGTTATATCCGTGGTTCGGGTACAGGATTGATTATTATTATCCCGTAATTTTGCGTCAGTGAACCATATATGTGGAAATAGACCCGTTGTCGGTAACAATATGTTTTTCAAAAGGTGGCCTATTGTCAGGCAAGAGGCCGTCTTTTAATGCGTAATATGCTGCCTCTGGCAATTCAAAAGATGGCATTTCGCAATATACTTTATTTATGGATTTATACATAACGGAATATTAAGGCAATTACATCATGAAGAAAGAGAAAGAAAATCGTATTGAAATGGACCGTCGAGGATTTTTAAAGGCGGCAGCCATTAGCAGCATGGCATTTTGCATGTCTCCATCTTTGGAGAAAGTCAAAGCTGCCGGAAGTGCTGTTGGAATACAGCCATACTGGGCGAACCGAAGCGTTCCGCCCAGTATGGCTGCGGTACGTTGTCAACGTACGTTAGGCAGTGGAAAAGCGGCTTTTACCGTATCAGCAATAGGGTATGGCTGTATGGGGCTGAATCACAACCGCAGTTGGCATCCGGATCGTAAAGCGGAAATAGCCCTTGTGCGTGAAGCCGTTGAACGAGGCATAACACTTTTTGATACGGCAGAAAGCTATGGCTACCATGTCAATGAAAAATTAGTAGGCGAAGCATTGAGAGGTTATACCGACCGTGTATTTGTCTCATCCAAATTCGGACATAAGTTTGTTAATGGAGTACAGATGAAAACGGAGGAGGACAGTACGCCTGCTAACATTCGTCGTGTGTGCGAGAATTCATTGCGTAATCTCGGAGTGGAGACATTGGGTGTCTTTTATCAGCATCGTATAGATCCGAATACGCCTATCGAGGTTGTTGCCGAGACTGTTGGCGAACTTATTAAAGAGGGTAAAATCCTTCATTGGGGAATGTGTGAGGTGAATGCTGAAACAATACGTCGTGCTCATGGAGTATGCCCGGTGACTGCTATCCAAAGCGAATACCATTTTATGCACCGCGCCTTTGAGGAAAATGGGGTACTGGCTGTATGTGAAGAATTGGGTATAGGTTTTGTTCCTTACAGTCCTTTAAACCGTGGATTTCTCGGTGGAATGATAAATGAGTATACAAAATTCGACCCTGATAATGATAACAGACAGACGCTGCCACGTTTTCAGCCAGACGCTATCCGGGCTAATACATGTATAGTGGAGGTCCTTAACGCTTTCGGACGTACGAGAGGATTGACCCCAGCCCAAATTGCATTGGCTTGGCTGATGAACAAGAAACCGTTTATAGTACCCATACCTGGTACAACAAAACTGTCACATCTTGAAGAAAACTTGCGTGCAACGGATGTAGTTTTTACAGATGATGAGGTAAAAGAGTTGGAAAAGATTATTTCATCAATTCCTGTTATGGGTAATCGTTATGACGCATTGCAGGAATCAAAAGTACAAAAATAGAATGGAAAGGACGGCGGCATTTGTAATCATTGCATTATTGCTCATGGGATGTTCAGGCAAGAACGTATTAAAGATTGCCGAACAAGGCAGTTTTACCGTTGGTGGAATAATATTGAAAGATTCATTAGGACATACTTATCATGGCGACCATGCCTATGTTTTCTACCAAAAACCTGTTGGCACACGTAAATATCCGTTGGTATTCGCTCATGGAGTAGGCCAGTTTTCAAAAACATGGGAAACTACACCTGACGGTCGTGATGGATTTCAGAACATTTTTTTACGCAAAGGATTTAGTGTATATCTTGTTGACCAACCACGGCGCGGTAATGCCGGTCGTGGCACAGAAAAAGTTACCATAACGCCAACATTTGATGAAGAACAGTGGTTTAACCGTTTTCGTTTGGGGATTTGGCCTGAGTTTTTTGATGGCGTTCAGTTTAGCCGGGCGCCGGAGGCATTGGACCAATTCTTTAGACAGATGACGCCAACGCTTGGCTCTGTAGATTTTGATGTATATTCCGATGCGTACGCCGCATTGTTCGACAAAATAGGTCCAGCCGTATTCGTTACACATTCACAAGGAGGCCCTGTCGGTTGGCAGACATTATTAAAAACAAAGAATATCAAAGGTATAGTTGCGTACGAGCCAGGTGGAGGTATTCCTTTTCCCGAAGGGCAAGTGCCGGAAGAAGGCCGTGTTTTGACCCTTTCAAATAAAACGGAGGGAATTGAAGTTCCGACAAATGTTTTTATGGAATACACGAAAGTGTCTATCGTGGTGTTCTATGGTGACAATCTGCCTGATACAGACGAGCGTCCTGAAATATACGAATGGACACGTCGTCTGCATTTGATGCGTCGTTGGGCGGAAATGCTGAACCGTCTTGGTGGTGATGTGACAGTTATTCACTTGCCAGACGTAGGTTTGCGGGGCAATACCCATTTCCCTATGTCTGATTTAAATAATGCCGATGTGGCGAGATTGATGTATGACTGGCTACGCGATAAGAGTTTAGACTAATGTAGAATTAATGGTTGACAGGTCCTTTTTAACATGCAGAGGTATAGTCTTATATTTTTGTAATACTTATTTTCCGGTGTAGTTTATGAAAAGATGAATTATATATCCATTTCATGGGCTTTTTTACCGAATTTTCCGTATATTGTTTCACGAATATAGGATGTGGCTCGGTAAAACAATAAAAAACTTCGTTCTTCATTTTCATTTACGCCCACTTTTGAGTATATTTGTATGTTCTGTATTGATTTTTTGTATGCGGGGTGGGTTAAATTCCGGCCTCGATCGTCCAATGTATAGGTTATGATTGGTAATGTAAACTGTATAGAGATAGAGTCGTTGGACCATCCTGGCCTTGAGGTGTACAGCCGCCTGACCGAGGCTGGCCTACGCGGCGATGGCGAGATTTTTATAGTAGAGAGCCCGAAGGTGATTAGTGTGGCTCTCGACAGCGGCCTCGTGCCGGTGTCTCTGCTGTGCGAGCGGCGTCATATAGCTGGCCAGGCGGCGGGCATTATAGCCCGTTTGGACGGCGTGCCGGTCTATACGGGCGACAGGGAGGTGCTGGCAGCTCTTACGGGGTATGTCCTGACGCGCGGCGTGCTCTGCGCCATGCGCCGCCCTGAGGCGAGAAGTGCGTGTGAAGTGTGCCGAGGGGCTCGCCGTGTGGCCGTTCTGGATAGCGTGGTCGACTCGACGAATGTCGGCGCCGTATTCCGTTCGGCTGTGGCATTGGGAGTCGATGCGGTGTTGCTGGCCGGAGGAGCTTGTGACCCTCTGTGCCGCAGGAGTGTCAGGGTGTCGATGGGAGCGGTGTTTCTCGTGCCATGGGCCCGGTTCGACGGGGGACCCGATGCCTTGCGGGCGATGGGTTTCAGGACTGTGGCGATGGCTTTGGCTGATAGCTCTGTACCTCTTGACTCGCCGCTGTTGCGTAACGAGGAGCGGCTGGCTATCATCATTGGCAACGAGGGCGACGGGCTACCGCCCGCTACTGTCGCGGCGGCCGACTATGTGGTCAGGATTCCGATGGCGCACGGTGTTGACTCGCTGAACGCGGCGGCTGCCGCCGCCGTGGCGTTTTGGGAGCTAAGGGTGCGTTAGGCCAACGTCTTCCTCCATATATACACCGTACATAGCCTTTCTCCCGGCTGTGGCTACCGCTGGTAGCAGAGGTAGTATTTCCTGATTTTTCTTGACAGCATGGCTATGTTGAATATCTCGGAGGCTTCGGATATGTCTTTTTCCATCCCGTTGGGATATAGCATGGTTATGCGGTCGTGTGTGGCGTCGTACATGTCCTTGCGTATTTCGCCGTGGCTTGTCAGGCAGGCTGCGTCGTCGCGACTTATGCAGTATCTGGCAGCTATGGCGGCTATAATGTCGGCTATGCGTGCGGGTGTGGCGGGTGTGTCAGTCAGTTCCGTCTTGAAGAGTGTGCGGTTGACAATGTCCGCCGAGAGGGTTGCCAGTACTTTGTCGCTGCAGCTGGTCCATGCTTTCAGCGAGCTCCATACGTCGTTGTCGTCAAGCAGGGCGTAATGGCGTTGCGCCTCGGGGTCATGGCGGAAAGTGGCGGCGTCGACATTGTTGTAGAGGAAGTGGCGCAGCGCGGGCGTAGCAAAGAGGTCTACGCCGCGGCGGGCCAGGCTTTTGGCCCTCAGCAAGGCGTTGACGAGCACTTTCTCGCTCGCCACTGTGGTCTTGTGGAGGTAGACCTGCCAGTACATAAGGCGGCGCGACATGAGGTAGTTCTCGATGGTGTAAAGCCCCTTGGAGTCTATCACGAGCCTGTCGCCGCTGACGTTGAGCATTTTTATTATGCGGTCGCAGCCGATATTGCCTTCGGTCACGCCGGTGAAGAAGCTGTCGCGGCGCAGGTAGTCGAGGCGGTCCATGTCGAGCTGGCTACTTATGAGCTGGTGGAGGTACTTCTTGGGGTATTCGTCCTTGAATATCTTGAGGGCGAGGTTCAGTCGGCCGTTCATTTCGCGGTTGACCTGTTCCATCAAGAGCAGCGATATCTCCTCGTGGCTTATTCCGCTTATGAGCGTGCGCTCGAGCACGTGGGAGAATGGGCCATGGCCGATGTCGTGCATGAGTATGGCTGCCCCTGCGGCCTCGGCCTCGCTGTCGAAGATGAACACTCCTTTCTGCGTCAGCGTAGCGATGGCCTCGCTCATGAGGTGGTAGGCGCCGAGCGAATGCTGGAAGCGGGTGTGCTGGGCCGATGGGTAGACCATTGACGTCAGCCCGAGTTGGCGTATTCTCGTGAGACGCTGCATCAGCGGGTGCTCGACGATGTCGAGTAGCAGCCCATGAGGGATATTGATGAACCCGAAGATGGGGTCGTTGATTATCTTGCCGGTGTTGCTTCCATCCATTCCGCCTATTTGTTGACCTTATCCAATTCGGTTGCCATTTCCCGCTGCAGTTCCATGGCCTTGATGGCTGCGACTTGCGCGAAGTCGGTATCGCCCGAGGCGTATATTATGCCGCGGCTGCTGTTCACTATAAGTCCGCAGTCGTCGGTCATGCCGTACTTGCACACTTCCTGCAGGCTGCCGCCTTGCGCCCCGACGCCTGGCACTAGGAGGAAGTGGTCTGGGGCGAGCATGCGTATGTCTTGGAACATCTTGCCTTGGGTGGCACCGACTACGTACATCATGTTGTCGGGCGTGCCCCATGCTTGCGACTTGCGTATTACTTTCTCGAACAAGCGCTCGCCGTCCTGGTCAGTCGTCAGCTGGAAATCGTGCGAGCCCTTGTTACTCGTCAGTGCCAGCAGGATGACCCATTTGTTTTCGTACTCAAGGAACGGCGTTACGCTGTCCTCTCCCATGTAGGGGGCTACGGTTAGCGCGTCGATGTCGTATCCGTCGAAGAAAGTCCTTGCGTACATGGCCGACGTGTTGCCAATGTCGCCGCGTTTGGCGTCGGCTATGATTAGATGGTCAGGATATGTCTCTTTAAGATATTCTACGGTGCGCTCGAACGCCGACAGCCCTTTGGTGCCCATGCACTCGTAAAAGGCGAGGTTTGGCTTGTAAGCTATGCAGTATTTGGCGGTAGCGTCAATGATGGCTTTGTTGAAGTCGAAGATGGGGTCGTCGTTACCCAGCAAATGCTGGGGTATCTTCTTGATGTCTGTGTCGAGGCCGACGCAGAGGAATGTCTTTTTCGTGAAGATGTGTTCGATGAGCTGTTGTCTTGTCATGATTTGTGGGTGATATAGTGGTTAATGATTATACAGTGGCGGTTACCGTAGGTGGTAACTGTGTCTGTGTTGTCAGGTACTTATAGTTCGGCCTCCTTCATTCTTTCGGCGTTCTCGGCTACGGTCAGTGCGTCGATCATGTCCTTGATGTCGCCGTTGAGGAAGCCTTGCAGGTCGTGTGTGGTGAATCCGATACGGTGGTCGGTCACGCGACCTTGTTGAAAGTTGTAGGTCCTGATTTTAGCGCTGCGGTCGCCCGTCGAGACGAGAGTCTTGCGCCTGTTTGCTATGTCGTCGACGTACTTTTGGTGTTCACGGTCATATATGAAAGTGCGCAGGCGTGAGAGAGCGCGCTCTTTATTCTTCGGTTGGTCGCGGGTTTCGGTACACTCGATTAGTATTTCCTCTACCTCGCCTGTATTGGGATTTTTCCATGGATAGCGCAGGCGTACTCCAGACTCTACCTTGTTGACGTTCTGGCCACCAGCTCCGGAACTGCGGAACGTGTCCCATTTGATGTCACCTTCGTTGATGTTAACTTCAAACTTGTCGGCTTCTGGCAGTACTGCCACGGTGGCGGCGCTTGTGTGCATTCGCCCCTGTGTCTCGGTAGCTGGCACGCGTTGTACACGGTGCACGCCCGATTCGTATTTTAACGTGCCGTACACGTTGTCGCCGCTTACGGCAAAATCTATTTCCTTATATCCGCCTACAGCCCCTTCACTGACGCTTGTTACGGAGAGTACCCATCCCATCGAGTCGCAGAATTTTTTGTACATCTGGAACAAGTCTCCCGCGAAGAGGGCCGCCTCGTCGCCTCCTGTACCGGCGCGAATCTCCATCTGCACATTTTTTGCGTCCTCTGGGTCTTTCGGCACAAGGGCGATTTTTATTTCCTCCTCTATCTTAGGTTGCAAGGCCTCGTTAGCCTGCAGTTCCTCGCGTGCCATGTCCTTAAGGTCGGGGTCGCTCTCGTTGGCAAGTATATCCTTCGCTTCCTTGATTGCTTCAAGACAAGCAATATATTTTTTACGGGCCTTCATTATGTCGTCCAAGTCCTTGTACTCACGTGTAAGGCGGACATACCTTTCCTGGTCGGCAATTACTG
Organism: Marseilla massiliensis; assembly: GCF_016899855.1. GTDB lineage: Bacteria > Bacteroidota > Bacteroidia > Bacteroidales > Bacteroidaceae > Prevotella. The sequence goes on along the minus strand of NZ_JACJJG010000004.1, from coordinate 23,871 downwards.
AAGGGTCGGTTATCAGGGTCGATATTTCCTCGTATCGGCTTTCAAGCCCTTCGAGTTTCTCAAGAATGCTGTTGTTGTCGGGCATATTATCTTTTGCTCTTTACTTTTAATAATTGAATTCTCCGAATTCTGATTTTATGGTCAGGCTCTTGTTGCCTTCTTCAATGTGGCCTATCACTTGGGCGGCTATGTTGAAGCTGTTGCTTATCTCTATCACTTTATCCGCGGTTTCTGGGCTGACGTATATTTCCATCCTGTGTCCCATGTTGAAAACCTTGTACATTTCCTGCCAGTCAGTACCGCTCTGCTCCTTTATAATCCTGAAGAGTGGAGGTACGGGGAACATGTTATCCTTGACTACGCGGCAATTGTCGTTGACAAAGTGGAGCACTTTTGTCTGAGCCCCGCCGGTGCAATGTACCATGCCGTGTATCTCAGGCCTAAGCTTGTCGAGCATTCTCTTGATAACAGGGGCGTAAGTGCGGGTGGGGGATAACACCAGCCGGCCTACGTTTACCGGTACGTCGGGCAATTGGTCGGTAAGTTTGTAATGACCGCTGTACACGAGTTCTTCCGGAACGGCGTGGTCATAGCTCTCGGGATATTTTTCAGCTATGTATTTTGCAAATACGTCATGGCGTGCGCTTGTAAGTCCATTACTGCCCATTCCTCCATTGTAAGAATGCTCATAGGTAGCTTGGCCGAATGAAGCAAGTCCGACGATAACATCCCCGGGACGTATGTTGGCATTGTTGACGACATCAGCGCGTTTCATTCTACATGTTACTGTCGAGTCAACGATGATGGTTCTGACTAAGTCGCCAACGTCCGCCGTTTCTCCTCCAGTTGCGTATATACCGATACCCATATCCCGCATGGAGGCCAGAAGCTCGTCTGTTCCGTTGATTATGGCTGATATTACTTCTCCCGGAACAAGCATTTTATTGCGCCCTATTGTACTTGACACCAGGATGTTGTCCACAGCCCCGACGCACAGTAAGTCGTCAGTGTTCATAATCAGCGCGTCTTGCGCAATGCCTTTCCATACACTAAGGTCACCAGTCTCTTTCCAGTATGTGTACGCCAATGACGATTTTGTACCGGCGCCGTCTGCATGCATGATATTGCAATATTCAGGGTCGCCGCCAAGTATGTCAGGTATTATTTTGCAGAAGGCTTGCGGGAATATTCCTTTATCTATATTCTTTATGGCGTTGTGGACGTCCTCCTTGGCTGCAGAGACGCCACGCATCATGTAACGGTTATGTGAGTCCATTGTCTTTAATTATGGTTATGTTGTTTACGGTTCAGGTGTATATACCGGGCGCTAAATCGGTCGCTTACGGCTTATTTTTTGTATTATTTGTCCTCATTCCAGAATTCCCAACTTGCGAATGCTTGTAATAAAAGCATTTCCAGACCGTTCTTTACGGTAGCACCCCTGGCGGCCCCTCTTTTCATGAATAATGTTTGGTCAGGGTTGTATAACAAGTCGTATAGAAGATTCTTGCTGTCCATTGCCTCATAAGGTAGTTCAGGACATTCGTCAGTGTGCGGATACATTCCGCACGGAGTGCAGTTTACGATGACATTGTATTCTTTTACAACATCAGGAGTTATCTTGTCGTATTGTATTGTGCCAGGACGTTCATACCTGCTGACGAAAATCGTTTCCAGCCCCAGCGACTTAAGGCCGTAATTAATTGCTTTTGATGCGCCTCCGGTACCGAGTATCAGGGCTTTCTTGTGAAAACGCTCAAGTAAAGGTTCAATGCTCTTGGTGAAACCTATGACGTCACTGTTATATCCCTTCAGTCTTGTCGCGTTGCCTTTGTGTTCTACACGGATTACGTTTACGGCACCGATGGCTCGCGCCTCGGGACTTACTGCGTCGAGGAAGCTAATTACTTTTTCCTTGTACGGAATTGTGACATTGAGGCCTCTTAATTCAGGGTTTAAAGCTAATACTTCTGGTAGCGAATCGATGGTAGGAATCTCGAAATTGATATATTCTGCATCGATATTCTCGTTTTTGAATTTCTCGTTGAAGTAGTTTATTGAGAATGAGTGCCCCAGCGGGTAACCGATCAGTCCGTATTTATCCATAATTATTGAATTATTTGATAGCTAAATAACAAGTGCATATACCGAATGTAAGGCGCCTGAATCTGGCTTCCGAGAATCCGGCTTTCTTGAATATCCCTACCATCTCTTCTCCTTGCGGGAATGATTCAATGGTGTTGATAAGGTACTTATACGCATTTTTGTCTTTTGATATAAGTTTACCATATAGAGGAAGCAGGGTGTGTGAATATATCCAAAAGAGTTGTTTCATGGGGAAATGTAGCGGACTGCTTAATTCCAGAATACTTACATGGCCTCCCTTTTTCAATACTCGGCACATTTCCTTTAGGCATGCATCGAGGTTTTGGAAATTTCTTATTCCGAAAGCCGTTGTTATGGCATCGAAACTGTTATCGTTGAATGAAAGGTGTTCACAATCTTCCTTTTCAAATGATATCACATTTTCGAGTCCTGCCTTTTTAACTTTCAACATTCCGATACGCATCATGCCCTCAGAAATATCTATTCCGACAATGTTTTCTGGACATAATTTTTTTGCCGACATGATTGCAAAGTCTCCCGTTCCGGTTGCAATGTCTAATATAGAAGACGGTTTATAACGTCTTAGTTGTTTTATTGCCGTATTTCTCCAAAAGTAGTCAATGCCGAATGAGAGGCGATGGTTGAGGGCATCATACGAATGGGCTATGTTGTCGAACATTTCCTCTACCTGTTTGCTCTTTTCCTGCCCGTTGCTGTATGGGGTTATGCGTTCCTGCTTGTATGACATCGTGGCTTGCTGGCAAAATACATAATTAAGTGACAAACATGGAGGCCAACTCAGTATTATAAATGTATACTCCCTCCATGTTTGTCGGTTAGTTGGTTATTTGCCTGTATTCTTGTAACTCTCGAGATACTCTTTTACATTCTTTTCTATGCGTGCGGCAATATCGCCTTCTTCGGCTGCTTTGTCGAATTTGTCACCAGTAATGTGTTCGAACAGTTCAATGTAACGTTCGCTTACGCTCTCTGCGTATTCGTCGGTTATTTCCGGCATTACCTGTCCAGGCTCATTCATGAAGTTATGCTCAATAAGCCATTGACGTACAAACTCTTTAGACAACTGGCGCTGCGGTTCGCCCTTCTCAAATTTTTCTTCGTATCCGTCAGCATAGAAATAACGGCTACTGTCAGGTGTGTGAACCTCGTCAATCAAGTAAACTTTACCGTCACGCTTTCCGAATTCATACTTTGTATCAACAAGAATTAGACCATGCTGGGCTGCAATTTCCTGGCCTCGTGCGAATATCTTGCGCGTGTAATCCTCCATTATTTCGTAGTCTTCCTTGCTGACTATACCCTGGGCAATGATTTCTTCTTTCGAGATATTCATGTCATGTCCTTCATCAGCCTTTGTCGTGGGTGTAATGATCGGTTCCGGGAAGCGTTGGTTTTCCCTCATGCCATCAGGTAATTTCACACCGCAAATTTCACGGCAACCTTTTTGATACTCGCGCCATGCTGAGCCGGTCAGGATTGAACGGATAATCATTTCCACACGGAAACCTTCGCACTTCAAGCCAACGGTAACCATCGGATCCGGAGTTGCCAGTTTCCAGTTAGGACAGATGTCTTTTGTCTGGTCAAGGAACTTAGATGCGATTTGGTTCAGAACTTGTCCCTTGAACGGTATTCCTTTGGGCAGGATTACGTCAAAAGCCGAAATCCTGTCGGTTGCAACCATAACGATAATGTCATCGTTGATGTTGTAAACATCGCGTACCTTACCATGATACACGCTCTTTTGTCCATCAAAATGGAAGTCTGTTCTTGTTAACGCTTTCATTGTCTTTTATTTTTGTTTGTGAGCAGCGGGGCGACAGATTGTCATGGATGGCTATTTATCGCTCACTTTCTCTGGTACTTGTATTTCTTCTGAATTTTCGGCTTTATTATGGTTGGGGCTTTTCCCGTTATGCAACTTGTCCGCGTTTTCATACGCATGAACTATTCGTGTTACGAGCTTGTGTCTTACAATGTCTTTTTCGTTCATGTTTATGAATGATATTCCCTCCACTCCTTTTAGAATGCCGACGGCTTCACGAAGTCCGCTTAATGTTCCGTGTGGTAAGTCTATCTGGGTTAAGTCTCCGGTTATTATCATCTTGGTGTTCCATCCCATTCTTGTAAGGAACATGCGTATCTGTGCGGAGGTAGTGTTTTGCGCTTCGTCCAATATTACTACGGCATCACTTAGCGTCCGTCCTCGCATGAATGCGAGCGGCGCTATTTGTATGACATGCTTTTCCATCATGTCTTGTAGCTTAACGGCTGGAATCATGTCTTCCAAAGAGTCGTACAATGGTTGGAGGTATGGGTCGATTTTTTCCTTCATGTCTCCTGGCAGGAATCCCAGTTTTTCCCCCGCTTCAACAGCAGGACGGCTCAATATGATTTTCTTCGCCGTTTTTTCCTTCAGGGCTTTCACTGCGAGAGCAATGCTAAGGTAAGTTTTACCAGTTCCGGCCGGCCCGATTGCGAATATCATGTCGTTTTTATCATAAGCATCGATAAGCTTTTGCTGATTTTCGCTACGGCTTTTTATCGGTTTTCCTGATATATTGTATACCACAACATCCTTTGCGGTGTCATCCTTGGTCTTTTTCCCTTTTATGATATCCAGTATATCCTCGTCATTAATAGAGTTGTATTTCAGAACATGCAAACGTATTTTTTCTATATTCTCCTCGAATACAGCCATCTGTTCTTCATCACCAAGTACACGCATCACGTTGTCGCGTGCAACAATTCTAAGTTTGGGATATAATGCCTTGATTATTTGCAGATGTGAATTGTTGGCCCCGTATAACACAACAGGGTCAATATCTTCAAGTACGATATGCTTCTCTATCAATTTTACCGACAATTAAAATTATTGTGCAAAATTACTGAATATTTTTAATATTACGCTGTTTTTCCTTTTCTTTTTTAATGTTGAATGGTTCTTGTTCATAAGTATATTGATTTCATTAAATCATCTCGTCAATGTGACAAAACACCTTATTTGTTTTGAAATTCCGCTTGTTTACATTACTTTTGCAATATATTTGTTCAAGCGGACTCAATAAATGATATTTAATTATAATGATTTTTTACGGTGGAAGGCTCGCTTTTCATCTTTTCGTATAAAAGGAGCCAAGAATAAGTTTTTGGCATCTTTCGTCGTAATTGTAGTTGTCCTGGCGTTTGTCAGGTTGATTTTTCCGTCAGTCGCAGAAGACAGAACTAAAAATGCGATGTTGGCAAATGAAGTGCGGAAGTCTGTTGACGATAAAACTGATGATACTGCTGCTCTTCACGTTCCGGTGTCTATTAAGCCTGTAAATGCAGCTACTGGTTTTCCTCTACCGTCGTTTTTTGATGGCAAAGGCAATATTGTTAAGCACCGTATAAACAGCGTGCCCGGTTTTAGTCGTACCTTTCCTGATAATAATGACGTACAGCTTATGGCCGCGAACTATTACGGAGTAAAGCCTGTTGAGGACAGAAAAGATGCCGAACACCGTAAGAAGGAGCTGGTTTTTGTCGGGGCAAGTCCGTATTTTCATATAGATCCGTTGCGTAGCAGTATTCCTTATCTTGTACCTCGTGCGGCCGTCTTGCTGAACGACATAGGCCGGGCTTATTATGACAGTCTGCAAATCAAGGGCATACCTCTGCATCAGATAATAGTAACAAGCGTGCTACGCTCGCGTGCAGACGTGAAAAATCTGAGACAGTATAATGGCAACGCAACGGAAAACTCATGCCATATGTACGGTACGACTTTTGATATTTGTTATAACCGTTATAAAACCGTGAGCCCTTCCGCAGACCAGCCACGTAGGGCCGTACGTAATGACACCTTGAAATGGGTGCTTAGTGAAGTGTTGCGTGATATGCGCGAGAACAAGCGTTGCTATATAAAATACGAGGTAAAGCAAGGGTGCTTCCACATAACCGTAAGATAATTTAAGAGTCAAGAATTAAGAGTTAAGAAAAATACACTTACAATTAAAACTCCAAGTCATATTTTCTTAACTCTTAATTCTTAACCCTTAATTGAATACAAGTTCCTCTTTTTCCGGATTCTTGTCAATTTTGATTATGTCGCCGGCTGTGAGTTTGCCGTCGAGCAGGAGTTCGCATACGCCGTCCTCGATGTAGTTCTGGATGGCACGTTTCAACGGTCGTGCGCCGAATTGCACGTCGTAGCCTTTCATTGCCACGAACTCTTTTGCCTTGTCAGTTATATCGAGTTTGTATCCAAGCTCTTCTACACGTTTATTCAAACCATTAAGCTCAAGGTCAATGATTTTCTTTATCGCGTTGAGGTCAAGCTGGTCGAACGTGATTATTTCGTCAAGGCGGTTAAGGAACTCTGGACTGAATTGTTTGCTCAGGCTCTTCTGTATTATGCTGCGTGCATACTCCTTGTCGTTCTCGTTCAGGCTCAGCCCCATGCTTCCGCCAGCCGTGAAACCAACGCCACGCCCGAATTCCTTTAGTTGGCGTGTACCGGCGTTGCTGGTCATTATGATTACCGTATTGCGGAAGTCTATCAGACGTCCGTTGCCGTCGGTAAGGCGACCCTCGTCAAGCACTTGCAACAGCATGTTGAACACGTTGCCGTGAGCTTTCTCGATTTCGTCAAGCAATACGATAGAGTAGGGGTGACGGCGTACCTTTTCCGTAAGTTGGCCGCCTTCCTCGTATCCTACATATCCCGGAGGCGCTCCGACAAGCCTTGACGTGTTGAAGCTCTCGCTGTATTCGCTCATGTCAATACGTATGAGAGCGTCGCTGCTGCCAAACATACATTCAGCAAGCTTTTTTGCGAGATACGTTTTGCCTACGCCTGTAGGGCCAAGGAACATGAACGCCCCAATGGGGTGGTTTGCTTCTTTCAGCCCCACGCGGTTGCGTTGTATGGCTTTTACCATTTTTTCAATGGCCTTGTCTTGGGCTATGACGGCGCTTTTCAGTTCTTCACCCATGTTTTTCAGTCGGGTGCCCTCTGCCTCGGCAATGCGTTGTACGGGGACTCCTGTTATCGTCGAAACGACGTCTGCTACATCTTTGTCAGTAATGATGTCGCGGCTGCCGATTTCGTTATTAGTCCATTTGTCCTGCAGCTCTTTCAGCTCGTTTTCAAGTTCTACCTGCTTGTCGCGGTAACTTGCGGCCAATTCAAAGTTCTGGTTACGCACAGCCGCCTGCTTCTTTTCCTTGACATAGCTGATTTCTTTCTCTTTTTCACTTATTTCCGGAGGCATTTGGGCGTGCTGAAGATGAACGCGTGCGCCGACTTCGTCGAGAGCATCGATGGCCTTGTCAGGGAAGGCGCGGTCTGTCACGTATCTGTCTGTCAGTTTGACACACGCCAGAATGGCGTCATCAGAGTATTCCACATGATGGTGGTGTTCGTAGCGGTCTTTGATGTTCCTGAGTATGGCTACAGTCTCGTCGGCGGTGGTCGGTTCAACCATTACTTTCTGGAAGCGTCTCTCCAGCGCTCCGTCTTTCTCTATCGAATTCCTGTATTCGTCAAGTGTTGTTGCGCCGATGCACTGTATGGTGCCGCGTGCGAGTGCCGGTTTCAGCATGTTGGCTGCGTCCATTGAGCCAGGTGTGGATCCTGCGCCTACGAGTGTGTGGATTTCGTCTATGAAGATGATTACATCCGGATTTTGTTCTATTTCCTTGACGAGTGCCCTTATGCGCTCCTCGAATTGGCCTCGGTATTTCGTGCCTGCCACGATGGCTGCCATGTCGAGGTTTATTATTCTTTTGTTAAACAGGACCGGAGACGTGCGGTGGGCGCATATCAGCTGTGCCAATCCTTCTACGATGGCGCTTTTTCCTACGCCGGGCTCGCCAATTAATACCGGATTGTTTTTCTTGCGCCGGCAAAGGATTTCGGTTACTCGCTGTATTTCGCGTTCACGTCCTACAACGGGGTCGAGTTTCCCTTCCGAGGCAGCCTTTGTCAGGTCTGTACCGAAGTTGTCAAGTACGGGGGTTTTGCCCGTAGGGCGGTGAACGCTTGTTGTCGTGCCTTGCTGTCTTGCTTTTTGTGAATTGTCGCCGTTTATGCTGAGCATACCGTCTTCGTCATCTTCATCCTTGTCGGGCATGCTGATTCCGTCATTGGGTATGTTAGCCGCCTGCTGGAAATATGTCAGTGCGTCCTCGTAGTTCATGTTGTTAAATTCAAGTACTTCTTTTGCGCCGTTGTTCACTTGGTCATGAAGTATGGCGAGCAGTAAATGCTGCTCGTCTACCATCTGCCTGGATTGTATGCGTGCTTCGAGCACAGCCAGTTTCAGGATGTTGCTGGCTTTTTCGTTCAGTACGAGTTCATGCGTGCGCAAAGGTTGCGCAATGTCCTCTTCACGCACCTTCTGCTCAAGCTCGTCTTTTATTGATTGGAAATTGATGTCTGATTTTACGAATAATTCATGCACAGGGCCTGTCTTGTCACGCAGGATGCCAAGCAATAAGTGCTCGGGTCCTACCGACCTGCTGGCAAGCCGTGCGGCTTCCTCGCGGCTGAACGCCAGTATTTGAGATACTTTTGGTGAAAATTGACTGGTCATGTATTTCTCCTGTTTTTATCTTTTTACGTATAGTGCCTGCCTTTACGGGAGTTGTCTCGCCTTTTGGCGGCTTTTGTACGCCTTCTGCTTGTAATTCGTTTCCCGTGTGCAAAGATACACATTTTATTCTATACAAATATTGTGCCAATATTATTATTGACTATTTTTATTATGCTGTGTCAATATTTAGCTTTTTTGAATGGCGCTACTTGCTGGTTAACGGGCCGTTTTGGGATATGCCGGTTTTGCTGGATACCGTTATTTGGGCATGTTTTGTGTAGTCACTTTGTATCCATTATGCCACTTGTTGTTGTCATTTTGTCATATCGGCTTTGTCTGCCTTAATGGCTGAACCAGGAAAAACAAAGTCCGTGGATTGTTCTTTTTAACGTTTGGATGCTGCCGTATTTGTTCTGTATTTCCGTCAATTTTGTCTTTATTGAGTTGTTTTTTAGTAATAAAAGGCCGTTTATTGTCGTGTCGTTTACGGTCTTTGCCGGGATAATGGACGGCTTTTTGTGTTTGCAACGGTCATGTTTCACCCTTTTTACGGTGATTTTTATTGCACAGATGTTGTGCTGTGTAATGTAATGGACTGTATTGCAGTCTATTAGCATGTGCACGCTCTATTTTCGCTTATTTGCGTCCTGTCGTTTTTATTTTTAAAATAACTCGATTCTGAGACTTTGTTGAAAATCAAAAAGAAAGCATTTCCGCCCCAATGCGGACATTGTGGCATGATGAGTGTGTGGCGGCATATGTACCGCCCTTTTATACAGTTGTGATATGGCAATTTATGTATGTCAAGAAAACATGGGTTTTATAAAAATTTTTATAAGGCACTTTTTGTTTTGTAATAAAAATTATTATCTTTGCACGCATTATTTTAAGAAATATACGATGGCGACAGGAGTTTTATTGCCCGACTATATATTTGAGTCAAGTTGGGAGGTTTGCAATAAGGTAGGAGGTATATATACGGTCCTTTCGACAAGGGCCAAGACATTGCAAACCGTATTGAAAGACAGAATTATTTTTATAGGTCCGGACGTTTTTAAAGGTGATAATCCATATTTCAAAGAAGATGAAGCGCTTTTCAATGACTGGAAGGCGCAGGCGCAGCATGACGGACTCTCCGTCAGGATAGGGCGGTGGATGGTGCCGGGAGAGCCGGTGGCGGTCCTCGTGGATTTCAGCAAATACTATAATGACAAGAACGAGATATATACCCGCTTGTGGGAACTATACGGCGTAGACAGCCTCCATGCCTATGGCGATTATGACGAGGCATCGATGTTCTCGTATGCCGCGGCTAAGGTGGTGGAGAGCTTTTATGGCTATTATCTTGACGACACAAAGAAAGTTATATATCACGGCAATGAATGGATGACTGGGCTCGGACTGCTCTATATCAACCATAAGTTACCGCAAGTGGCAACGTTGTTTACCACGCATGCAACGAGCATAGGCCGTAGCATTGCCGGAAACAATAAGCCTTTATATGACTATCTGTTCGCTTATAACGGCGACCAGATGGCCGGCGAACTTAACATGCAGAGCAAGCACTCCATAGAGAAACAGACGGCGAAGTATGTTGACTGTTTCACTACGGTAAGCGAGATTACTGCAAACGAGTGTAAAGAACTGCTTGACAAACCTGTGGACTTTGTACTTCCCAATGGTTTCGAGAATGATTTTGTGCCAAAGGGTGCGCAGTTTACACGTAAACGCAAGGCTGCCCGCAAGCGTATTTTCGATGTTGCCAACGCTTTGCTCGGAATGGAGATTGACGACGAGAATACGCTTGTAGTATCAACAAGCGGCAGGTATGAATTCCGCAACAAGGGCGTGGACGTGTATATCGAGGCGATGAACCGTCTGTTGAGGGACAATCGCCTAAAGAAGAATGTTATTGCGTTCATCGAGGTGCCGGGATGGGTTGGCGAACCGCGGCAAGACCTGATAGACCGACTTGTCTCGGGACGTAAATACGACACTCCATTGCACGTCCCAATGCTTACACATTGGCTCCATAATATGAGCCACGACAATGTGCTTGACATGATGAAGTACCTCGATATGCAGAATCGCAAGGACGACAAGGTGAAACTTATCTTCCTTCCATGCTACCTGAACGGAGAGGACGGAGTGTTCAACATGAAGTATTATGACCTTGTGCTCGGTAACGACCTTTGTATATATCCGTCATATTATGAACCGTGGGGATATACGCCTCTTGAGGCGATAGCGTTCAAGGTGCCATGTATAACGTCCGACCTTGCCGGTTTCGGCTTGTGGGTTAATTCAGAACTCGGCAGATACGGTGAAATCACCGATGGCGTAAAGGTAATACACCGCACTGATTATAATTATTCCGAAGTGGCTGATAAAATAAAGGATACAGTCGCTGAATATTCAAACTTTACGCCTGCGGATGTGAAAAAGTCGCGTGACAATGCTGATAAACTATCGCATAAGGCCCTTTGGAGTAATTTCATAAAATATTATTATCAGGCTTACGATTTTGCCTTGAAAAAGGCGGAAGAGAGGAAAAAGACAATTAAGTGATAAAAGTTAAGAATTAAGGAAATATGCATGGCAAACGACCAGGCGGCAGTTCTCTTAATTCTTAACTTTTAATTCTTAATTACAAAAACTATAATTCTTGAACATAAAATAAATTATGAAGATTAAAGCTGATTATGTCAACGCCCCTCAATGGAAGGAGCTGACCGTGAAATCAAGATTGCCGGAACAGTTGAAATGTCTGGACGAGCTTGCGCATAATATGTGGTGGGCTTGGAACTATGAGGCAAGAGATTTGTGGAGAAGCCTTGACGAACAACTGTACGAGGAAGTAGGACACAATCCCGTATTGTTGCTTGAGCGTCTCAGTTATGACCGCAAGGAAGAGATTGTTCACGACAAGGCCATAATGAAGAGAGTCAAGGACGTTTACGGCATGTTCCGTAAATATATGGACGTAAAGCCTGACAGCAAGCGCCCGTCCGTAGCTTATTTCAGCATGGAGTATGGTATCAACCAGGTCTTGAAAATATATTCAGGCGGTCTTGGCATGTTGGCCGGTGACTATCTTAAGGAGGCTTCGGACAGCAATGTGGATATGTGCGCCGTTGGTTTCCTTTACAGGTATGGATATTTCAAGCAGTCACTCAGTATGGACGGCCAGCAGATTGCCAATTATGAGGCGCAGAATTTCAACTCGCTGCCCATAGAGCGCCAGCTTGATGCCGATGGTAATCCTCTTGTCGTTGATGTTCCTTACGTAAATTACCTTGTTCACGCATATGTATGGCGTGTTAACGTTGGACGTATTTCACTGTATCTGCTCGATACCGACAATGAAATGAACTCTGACTTCGACAAGCCTATTACGCACTCTCTTTACGGAGGCGATTGGGAGAACCGCCTGAAGCAGGAAATCCTGCTGGGTATCGGTGGTATCCTTACCCTGAAGAAGCTCGGAATAAAGAAAGATGTATATCATTGCAACGAGGGACATGCTGCGCTTTGCAACCTTCAGCGCCTTTGCGACTATGTTCAGGGAGGCCTTACATTCAATCAGGCTCTCGAACTTGTGCGTGCATCTTCTCTTTACACGGTGCATACTCCGGTGCCTGCCGGCCATGACTATTTTGACGAAGGCTTGTTCGGCAAGTATATGGGCGGTTATCCTTCCATACTCGGAATCAGCTGGGACGAATTCATCGGTATGGGTCGTACAAACCCCGATGACCATAACGAGAAGTTCTGCATGTCGACATTCGCATGTAACACTTGTCAGGAGGTTAACGGCGTGAGCAAACTGCACGGATGGGTTAGCCAAAAGATGTTCTCCGGTATTTGGAAGGGATATTACCCGGAGGAGAACCATGTAGGATATGTTACCAACGGTGTACACTTCCCAACATGGGCTGCTACCGAGTGGCGTAAGCTTTATGCCCAGTATTTTGACGAGTCGTTCATGTCTGACCAGAGCAACGAGAAGATCTGGCACGCCATCTATAACGTACCGGATGACGTAATCTGGGATACTCGTATGGGATTGAAAAAGAAACTTACCGACTACATTCGTGTTAAGTTCCGTGAGACATGGCTCAAGAATCAGGGTGACCCGGCACGCGTTGTCTCCTTGCTTGAGAAAATCAATCCTAATGCGCTGATGATTGGTTTCTGCCGTCGTTTCGCGACTTATAAGAGAGCTCACCTGCTCTTTACGGATCTTGACCGTCTTTCTAAGATAGTCAACGATCCTGAACATCCGGTGCAATTCCTGTTTGCCGGTAAGGCACACCCCGCAGATGGTGCAGGCCAGGGACTTATCAAGAAGATCTTTGAGATAAGCCAACGTCCTGAGTTCCTCGGCAAAATAATATTCCTTGAAGATTATGACATGCAGTTGGCACGCCGACTTGTGTCAGGTGTTGATATCTGGATGAATACTCCGACACGTCCTCTTGAGGCATCTGGTACGTCTGGTGAGAAGGCTGAAATGAACGGCGTGGTCAATTTGTCTGTACTTGACGGCTGGTGGCTTGAAGGATACCGTGAGGGTGCCGGATGGGCTTTGACCGAGAAACGTACATACAAGAACCAGGGATATCAGGACCAGTTGGATGCAGCTACAATCTACGGACTTCTTGAGAACGAGATTATACCTCTGTATTATAACAAGAATGACAAGGGATACAGCGAAGGCTGGATAAATGTGATCAAGAATTCAATAGCAAAGATAGCCCCGCATTATACGATGAAACGCCAGCTTGATGATTATTACAGCAAGTTCTACACGAAGGAGGCGCTTCGCTTCAAGAAGCTTGCCGCTAATGACAACAGATTGGCTAAGGACATTGCACAGTGGAAAGAGGCTGTCGCAGAGCGTTGGGATTCGATAACAGTAGTATCAAAGGAGACTACGATGCCGTCAACGGGTATGGAGACTGGAGTAGAGTATAAGATCAGAATCGTGGTTGACGAGCAGGGACTCAATGATGCGATCGGATTAGAGTTTGTATCAGTTACAACCGACAAGAACGGTGAGGAGAGAATCTCAAACGTGTTCCCGTTCAAGCTTTTGGGTAACGAAGGTAACCTTTATACTTTTGAGGCTGTTGTCGAGGCTTCAGAGGCCGGAACATACAAGACAGGCATAAGGATGTATCCTAAGAACGAAAATCTGCCTCATCGTCAAGACTTCTGCTATGTTAAGTGGATTTAATGCTTTGGGTTAACGGATATATGTAATGTAATCACGTATCCGTTGATAACACGCTTCTCTATAACGGCGTACAGACCATCTGCGTCTGTACGCCGTTTCTTTATGTTTTTGTACATCTTTTTCCTTTGCATTTCATGTGTTTTTATCTTTATTCAAGTAGAATGTAATATATAATAGGTGGATGTTATATTTGACAGCCTTATCTCATCGTTTATGAAATGCCGCCATTTGTCATGCAATATGCGGCATTTTATCATGTGTTTTGCCGTCTTTTATAATCCAAATGGCCGTTAATTGGAATATATAATGCAGGAAAACAGGCAAACATGAACAAAAAAGATGTTTTTTTGAAAATATCTCATGAAAAATTTGCAGGTATAGAAAAATATGCTTACCTTTGCAACCGCATTTGAGCGATAATGCTTCGGTACAATAAACCGGAAAGGAAGTTTGGGTGAGTGGCTGAAACCAGCAGTTTGCTAAACTGCCGTGCGAGTTTATCGTACCGGGGGTTCGAATCCCCCAGCTTCCGCATAGGTGCTTGAATATTAAGATGATAGATATGGTGGATTCATCTAATGGTTAGGATACAAGATTCTCAATCTTGGCATAGGGGTTCGATTCCCCTATCCACTACGAAGAGCTGTCTATAAGTTATCTTATAGGCAGCTCTTTTGTTTTTATATATTTTCAGTTGGCTGCGTTTATGAGTATATCTGACAAGCTTATATTGAAAAGAATGGCAATCATAGAGGGGGTAAACAATAAATTGAAAAATATCGCGTAGGTTGAACTTTCTTGATATATATCGTTTGAGAATTTCTTTGTCATTGCATTCGGAACGTTAGTGGCATATTACAGTTTCATGAAAATCTTGTAAAAGTTTATAATATATTTTGACGGCTAATTCATATTATTCTAAGCGAAGGTGACAAATTCAAAATTCGGGCGAATACGGAGAAAGAAAATGGATCGTATGGTACGCACATGAAATACCGACAACATTCGGGCCTTGGAAATTTTGCGGTCTTCCCGGTCTCGTAATGCTGGCTTATGATACAGAGAACATACACCGTTTTGAAGCCATTACTTTCCGAAAAGGCACATTGCCGATAGCTTTGCCTGATATACCAAATATCGTGACAGTGGAAAGGGGCAAGTTTATAAAGAGCAAGAACAAATTTGAAGAGAACCCTATGGGTAACATTCCGCCTGAATCAATCAGTGAAATGGTTGTGCAAAAGGATGAGAATGGGAAAGGTTCTATCCTTATCAACGGAGTACAGTTGCGGCTTCGTCCAAACGGTTACACTCCTCTGGAGTTGGAATGAAAAAATTTTGACTATGCGTTTGTTGTTCAGTATCTTGTTTCTCTGTATTGTAAGCATTGCTTATTCTCAAAGCCGTGTAGAAGGAATGCTTAAAGATATTTCCGGTGCAGGCATTGACGGTGCTATAGTCAAAATCTCTGCTGACAGCACCGTCATTGCCTATGCAATTTCCGACAAGGGTCAATTTAATGTTGCCTTTAATACAAATGCAAGAAAAGTCAAGCTAATCGCTGAGTCGATAGGATACGAGTCTGTGGAAAATGAGATCATGAATGTGTCCCAGACTTATAATATTACAATGAAAGAAGAAGCGACAGAATTAAAAGAAGTCGTAGTGAAGGCCCCGGCTATCTACCAGCACGGTGACACCCTGTCATATAATCTTTCTTCATATATCACCCAAAGTGACTATACATTGAAAGACGCCCTGAAAAAACTCCCGGGCATAGACGTAGAAGAATCCGGCAATATCAAATATTTAGGAAAGGAAATCTCAAATTTTTACATCGACGGTTTGGATTTGCTTGGCGGAAAATATAATATTGCGACGACAAACATACCTGCCTCATATGTAAATTCTGTTCAGGTTTTGAACAATCATCAGGCTGTAAACATGAATAAGGATATATTTTCCGATGACGTGGCTATAAACATCAACATGAGTAACAATGCACGTTTCAAACCTATTGGAACCTATGAAGGCTCTGTCGGATATGGTGACGACTGGCAGTATAAAGTTAGCGGAGCCGGTATGCTTTTCAAGCCCAAGTTCCAAACCATTGCCACATTGAAAATAGGAAACATACAATCCTTTGCTTCAAATGAAGTAACTTCTCTTTTTGGAGGCGTTGAGGAAGAGTCAAAGGCAGAAAAGCTTATAGGGAATATATCGGCTTCAGCTCCGCCGATAGACAAAGACCGGTATGCCTCGCCTGATGAACACCTCTTTTCAGTCAATTTCATCAAAAAAATAACTGAAACGGCCACATTGCGTGGAAACGTCGATTACAGCTATTCCAAAAGCCGCTATGATTATGACATCCAACGCAACTTTTATGACGGTTATGAGAATATAATCATCGACCAAGGCATAAATTCACTGTCAACAAGTCATTCCCCAAGTTTCTCAATCGTTTATAAAAACAATGCGGCGACAAGCTACCTTAACAACACTTTATTTGGCAAGGCTACGTTCCTAAGAAACGAATTGCCGACAATGGAAAACAGCCAAGAGCTTATGCAACAACAGTCCATGCGTGACTACTATGTGGAAAATGATTTCTCATATAGCTGGCGCAAAGGGAAACTGCGCTGGAGCCTGTTTTCATCCGTTCTGTTATTCAATACGCCCAAGGTTAGTCTTATTGTGGCAAACGGAGAAAATGACATTCATCAAAGCGCAAACAGTTTGGGGCTCCTGACCAAGAATGTCTTGTCTGCTGTTTATGATTTCAATAATTCTCGTTTTTATTTTCCACTGTCGCTGAACTACTCGGCAGATAAAATCCAAACAGAATTGCAGTCCGATTTGGGCAATACTGGAAACAAGAATGATATGAAGGGCGGCAAGCTTAGCATTGCTTTTGCTCCCAAGTATGAATACACCCATCCGAGACGCATATATGTTTTTCGGGCCGATGTGCCTATGCGGATAGATTACATATACAACAATAACCACATTCTTAATGCTAAAGATAATTTCGGTTTCTTTTCCGTATGCCCTGAAATCTATTTCAACTATAAAGCCAGTAGCCGTTCCGTACTTAGGGCGCGGGTTGCTTATACACGTGACTCTGGTGACATATTGGATTTCTTGACGTTTCCTGTGCAGACTGATAACACGACTCGGAAAATAAGCTCCGGTATTTTGCAGGACAACAAATCGTTGATGGTAAACCTGCACTATGACTATAAAATTCCATTGGACATGTGGTTTGTAAATGCAGACATAATATACCAAAGGGAGCATAACAATCTGTTGGCGTCCCAAGATGTGGCATCAGACTTGATTCAATCGACTTTTATATACATGCCAAACAATACCAATAACATAACGGCGCAGCTGGGTATTACCAAACAAATTGAATCAATTAAGACAAAAATTTCATTGAAGGGACTGTATATATGGAGACAGCAACAGGCGGAGCAGAACGGTTTGCTTACCACATATATTTGGCAAAACGTCGGCATCTCACCTACATTGACCTCACAGCCCTGCAAGTATTTTGAATTGAACTATTCCGGCGAAATAAGCAAGACTTTTTTGAGTTATGAGAACATTAAAAGGAATTATTGGTCGC
This sequence comes from Marseilla massiliensis, assembly GCF_016899855.1. Classification (GTDB taxonomy): domain Bacteria; phylum Bacteroidota; class Bacteroidia; order Bacteroidales; family Bacteroidaceae; genus Prevotella. The sequence goes on along the minus strand of NZ_JACJJG010000004.1, from coordinate 6,296 downwards.
ATGTACATAAAATCTCATTAAAAATCACACCGGTACAGTCACTTATTTTCTCCGCTTCATCAGACATCGTGAAAAAGGACTTAACCCAAAACATGAGTAAAACGATGGCTTTATTGGATTTTGACATAACCTGGCTGCTAAATGCTTTCAGGTTTAATCTAAGTTTGCAAAACGCGTTAAACCAAGATTCATATAGTTATTCGCTTTACAGTTCAATCAATACCTACACATATAATTACAAATTACGTGGGCGTGAATTATTATTCACGCTTGCAGTAACGCTATGATTATTTGTGAAATAAATTGTAAGATTTATATAAAACAAAAATTGATTGTCTCACGACAACCAATCTTTTATTAACCTTAATAATCTAATACCATGAAAAACACAGTGCAAAGGTATTGATTATTTTCTGTTCTGCAAAATATCAGATGATAAATATTTATTTTCTAACATATTTTAAAACTACGTCCGTCCCATTTAAATGTTTTTTGCCTTGTTATGGCCTTATATGTATCAATTTCTGATTTTTGTACGAAAGGTACGTCAAGCCTGAATGTTATGGTGTAATCATTATTTGAGATGTTTGCGCTTATGATCACAGGCTCTATGCATTTTATCAGTTCATTATATCTTGCTGTTGTCATCGTGTCAGGGCGTTGCGTAAACATGGAGAGCAATGTTTCTGCGCTATTGTCAATCGGCAGATTGAAGTTAGAGTGTATCGGAGCCCAGTCTGTTGAGAAGAAACTTATGCTGCTGTCTGAAATCGGCCGCATTACTGTTTTTGCAATGCATATTATCTTGGTACTGTCGTTTACAGGCAGTAATTTTATTTGCAGTTTTGTGGTTTCGTTTAGGTCGAACTGTGCGAAGTTGTCGCCTGAAGTGTGGATTCTTGTTGTTCCATTGAGTGCGTTTTTTATTTCAATGGTGTCTTTTTGGCCTACGAACTCGTTGATTTCCTTGCGTTGGTCATCGTTTACGTATGGCAGGATTTCTTGCGGAATCGTTTTAAGTATATCCTTTATTGATGTTTGCGCCATTGACGAGGACAGGCTTAATAGTAGCGTAGTAATAAAAAATATTTTTCTCATGTTGATTTATACTGTTTATGGTTTGTGTTTATTCTGCGTGGTTTTGGCCGCGGCCTTCGCGCAGGTCTTTTACTCTTACGGCTTTTCCTTCGCTTGTGGGGATGGAGCCTTTGTTTACGAGCTTGATTTTTGGCGTAAGCAATATTTCATCTTTCAGGGTCCGTTGTATGTTTCTTGTGATTTTCTGTAGTTCGGGATAAACGTCCGTGCGCATGTCGTCAAGCTCTACTTCTACGGTCATAATGTCATTGTCGTCCACTGTGTCGAGCGTGATGAGATAGTTGCTTCCCAGCACAGGGAACTGTGCCAATATTTTCTCTACTTGCATGGGGAATACGTTTACCCCTTTTATGATGAACATATCGTCCGTACGCCCTTTGATGCGGTCTATGCGGCGGTGGGTGCGTCCGCATGCGCATTTTCCCGGGATGATTCTTGTAAGGTCACGTGTGCGGTATCTCAGTATAGGCATCATTGTGCGGTCAAGAGTTGTCAGCACCATCTCGCCGTATTCGCCGTCAGGGACAGGCTCAAGCGTATCAGGGTCAACTATTTCCACGATATAGTTGTCTTCCCATAGATGCATCCCGTCTTGTTGCTTGCACTCGAACGCTACGCCCGGACCGTTCATTTCTGTCATGCCGAAACTGTTGTATGCTTTCACGCCAAGCAGTTTTTCTATGCGCCTGCGCTGTTCGTCCGTGTGTGGTTCGGCTCCAATAAAAAGGGTGTGGAGCCTGGTCGAGCGTGGGTCGATGCCTTCATCCTTGAACACTTCAGCCAGTCTTACGGCATAGCTTGGGATGGCGTGCAGGCATGTTGTGCCGAAGTCGCATATGAACATGATTTGTCTTTTGCTGTTTCCTGCGGCTGCCGGTACGGTTGTTGCCCCGAGCCTTTCGGCCCCGTATTGGAAGCCAAGTCCTCCGGTAAACATTCCGTAGCCTGAACTGTTCTGGAAGACGTCGGTATCTCGGCAGCCTACCATGTACATGTTGCGTGCTATCATATTGGCCCACGAGTCAATGTCGTGACGTGAATACACAACGACAGTGGGGTGGCCGGTTGTTCCGCTTGACGAATGTATGCGTATTGCGTCTTTCATGTTTCCTGCTACGAGACCGAAAGGGTAATTGTCCCTGAGGTCTTGTTTTGTCGTGAACGGTATTTTCCTGATGTCGTCAACGCTGTTTATGGATTGAGGGGTTATACCGAGTTTGCCGAGCCTGTGTCCATAAAATGGAGAGTTAAGCGCAGTTTCGATGGTTCGCCTGAGTTTTTCCGTTTGAAGTTGCCTGAGCTTTTCGCGTGGCATAGTTTCTATTTCAGGTTGCCAATATTCTCCGTTCATGCTGCTTGTCCTTTCTTTTTGATGTTTTTTCAGCTTGCAATATTACACTTTTATTTCGACATAGCCAATTAAATCTTCAGGAATTTATTCAAATAAAGATAATTGTAAAACATTAAAATAATGTTAATGCGCATCAGCCTGTATGTAATGGTTAAGGTGTCTGGATGGCCGTTGCCGAAAAAATGTAATAGTTTTGACAGAAATCCGCCAATTATTTGGCGTTAAGATAAATGCCTGTGTGTCAATGACTTGTCGAGTATGGCAAACTGAAATAAGCTGCTTTTTATGTAAAACAAGCCTTTTTCGTGGCATAATAAGCATGTTTTATGCTGTTCGTTTAGCCGTTATTTGCAATGTAAAATGCCGTTGATTGTCAGTCCAAAGGCCGTTAATGGCATGTTTAAAGGTCGTCAAATGTGTTAATGATAGGGTATAGCCGTGTTTGTTTAGCCTGCACATACCTTGACGCTTTCTATTTCATGAAAAATAAATGTAAAGTAAATGGAAAAACAAAGGTTCTCCGTTTTGTTAAAAATAGTCAAAGGATGGGGCATGGCGTATAACTTGGCATTCCGCTCGCATCGCACGGTCAGCCAGATATAAGAAGGGCATGAGACGCAAATTTTATACCATCTTGACGGTTGTAGTGCCGCAGTTAGTACATATTGGTAAGTCAAATGAGGATATTTGCCACAACTTTTTGCTTCATCGCCGTTTTGGAATACAAATTGAAAGCGTTTTGGTGCCACTTTGCAAAGATTATTAATTTTATCGGTAAAAGATGATTGCTAATCCGAAGTTTTTAGCTAATTTTGCAAATGATTATGCGCTCTGCATGCCTAAGTGTGTGCGTATTTGCGCTTTAAACGTATCATTTTAAGGTAAAATATAGAGACTGAGCTAATGAAACCAACCGCTATATTACTGCTACATTGTCCTGACAGTCAGGGCATTATCACTGAGGTTACGCGATTCATTACCGATAATAACGGCAACATCGTATATCTTGACCAGTATGTCGACAGGCAGGACGGAATGTTCTTCATGCGTATAGAGTGGGAACTTGACGGCTTCATCATCCCGCGCGAGAAGCTGAAAGATTATATCCAGACGCTTTATGCCGTGAGGTATGACATGACTTTCAATCTATATTTCAATGACGTAAAGCCGCGTATGGCCATTTTCGTGAGCAAGATGAGCCATTGCCTTTACGACCTTTTGGCACGCTACAAGGCCGGAGAATGGAATGTTGAGATACCGTGTATAGTAAGTAACCACGAAGACTTACGCTATGTGGCAGAGCAGTTTGGCATACCTTATTATGTGTGGTCGATAAAGAAAGACCACTCAAACAAGGCCGAGGTGGAGCAGGCGGAGATGGAGTTGCTCAAAAAGGAGAAAGTAACGTTTATTGTGCTTGCGCGCTATATGCAGATTATAAGCGAGAAACTGATCAGCGCTTATCCGCACCACATAATCAACATACACCACTCGTTTCTGCCCGCCTTCATAGGCGCTAAGCCGTATCACCAGGCATGGGAGCGAGGAGTGAAAATCGTAGGGGCAACCAGCCATTACGTGACGATGGAGCTTGATGCCGGTCCGATAATAGAGCAGGATGTCGTACGCATTTCCCATAAGGATACGCCCGAAAGCCTTGTCCTTAAGGGGCGCGACCTTGAGAAGATAGTGTTGAGCCGCGCTGTTACTAAACATATAGAACGGAAGATTCTGACTTACAATAACAAGACGATAATATTCAGCTGATTTATGGCTGTATTGGCGTTCCAACTTATGATGAAAGATGGATGTAGTCGTAGTAAAATATAATGCGGGCAATGTTTACAGTGTTGTCAACGCGCTGCGCCGCTTGGGCGTAGACCCCTTGCTTACCGATGACCCTGCTCTTATCCGGAAAGCCGACAAGGTGGTGTTTCCCGGACAGGGCGAGGCCGGTAGCGCTATGGCGTATTTGCGTGCGCATGGACTCGACGTTGTGATAAAAAGCCTCAGTCAGCCCGTTCTCGGCATTTGCATCGGCCAACAGCTACTTTGCCGTCATTCGGAAGAGGGCGACACCGATTGTCTTGGAATATTCGATGTAGACGTTAAGAGATTTTGTCCCATGCGCCATGAGGATAAAGTTCCGGCAATGGGATGGAACTCTTTGTACGACCTGCGTTCGCCTTTGTTTAAGGGGCTTCCTGCAGAAGGCGCGTATGTTTATTTCGTGCATAGCTATTATGTGCCCGTTTGCGGTGATACAGTGGCAAAGGCGGATTATATCCATCCATATAGTGCTGCGATGGGCAAGGATAATTTTTACGCAACCCAGTTTCATCCCGAGAAAAGCGGGAGCGTGGGGGAGATTATATTGAGAAATTTCCTCGAAATGTAGCGAGCCTTGGCACAACGTTACTCATAAACCGAATACAATGATAGAGCTTATACCAGCGATAGACATAATCGACGGAAAATGCGTCAGACTGACCAAAGGTGATTATGCGGCTAAAACCGTATACGGAGACTCTCCGGCGGAAATGGCGCAAATGTTCGAGCGTTGTGGGTTCAGACGCCTGCATGTTGTCGACCTTGACGGAGCTAAGTCCAGGCATGTCGTGAATCTGGAGACCCTCAGAAATATAACGGAAACAACCGGGCTGACGGTAGATTTCGGTGGAGGCGTGAAGACCGAGGAGGATATCATTAAGGCTTTTGAAAGTGGGGCGGCAATGGTGACAGTTGGTTCTGTAGCCGTTACGAACAGAGAGCTGTTCGTTAGCTGGCTTGATAAATTTGGCCCTGAGAGGCTTATACTTGGCGCTGATGTACGTAATGGCAAAATAAGTATAAACGGATGGCGTGAGGATACTTCGGAAGATGTAATAACGTTCTTGGAGTATTATGTAGGCAAGGGCGTAACTAACGTACTTTGTACGGACATCTCAAAGGACGGAACCTTGCAGGGGCCGGCGTTCTCTTTATACAAAGAAATACTTAACGCCTTTCCTGGAATAAATCTCATAGCAAGCGGTGGTGTCTCTTGCATTGACGACATACGCCGTCTTGAGAGCGACGGAGTGCCTGCTGTCGTTTTTGGTAAGGCAATATATGAAGGCAAGATAGATTTGTGCTCTTTAATTAACTTGTGATATGTCGGGAGGATTGGCCAAAAGAATAATACCGTGTCTTGACGTTAAGGACGGGCAGACGGTTAAGGGTACGAATTTCGTAAATCTCAGGAATGCCGGTGACCCGGTTGCCTTAGGTAAGGCTTATAGTCTTGCCGGAGCCGACGAGCTTGTGTTTCTTGATATAACGGCAAGTGTAGAGGGCCGTAAGACCTTTACGGAAATGGTTACACGTGTGGCTCAGGAAATAAACATCCCCTTTACCGTAGGTGGCGGGATAAATGACATTTCAGATGTCGAACGGTTGCTCGCGGCTGGCGCCGACAAAATTAGCGTGAACAGCGCTGCGTTGCGGCGGCCGTCACTTGTAGATGAGATTACGGGGCGTTTCGGATCGCAGGTGTGTGTGTGCGCTATTGATGCGAAGTGTGTTGACGGCCGTTGGTTATGCTTCCTTAATGGAGGACGTGTACCTACAGAACGAGACTTGTTCGATTGGGCTCACGAAGTTGAAGACCGCGGCGCAGGTGAAATTCTGTTTACCAGCATGAACCATGACGGAGTGAAATGTGGATACGCTAATGAAGCTTTGGCAAAATTGGCGGATGAATTGTGCATACCTGTCATCGCGAGTGGAGGTGCTGGTAAACGTGAGCATTTCAGGGATGCATTCACGGTTGGAAAGGCCGACGCGGTGTTAGCGGCAAGTGTATTCC
>NZ_JACJJG010000049.1 GCF_016899855.1 Marseilla massiliensis | reverse complement strand
TCGTTTATCCATTTGTATAGATTTTATTATCACCCCCGTTACACCAGGACTCGGGCACTCAAATCTACACAAAAAAAATCTATAACAATAGGTGAACTAAGTGGTCAATACTATTTTGGCCAGAAGGGTCAATCATATTGTAGCCAAAGGGGACAGTCCTGCTTGGCCAAAAGGGTCAAAGTCGCGTGGCTTTTCCAACAGGGTCATCCACATCTGTAAGGATGTGCTGAAATGGGACAAAGAGCCGTCGGGTACATGGGCGCGACACTCCTTTGCCACAAACCTGAAACATCTTGGAGTGGAAGAATTGTACATTTCCGAAAGCATGGGACATTCACAGGGAAATAATGTAACAAGCAGTTATCAGGATATGTACCCACTTGAAACAAGATTTAAATACAATTCCAAGCTGTTAAACGTTAACGAAGACGGGGACAATATCGACGTAGACAGTATGTCGCCGGAACAGATGAAGGCGTTGCTGAAGAAAATGTTAGGGCAAACCAACTTATAAATATTACTACGCTTTCCTTATTTCATAACATTTTATATCTTTGTACGTTGAAATCCAATTATAAATACCGATTATGACCAAACAGGAAATTTCCGAATACATACGAATCCAATACCCTCGTGAAAATGAAGGATGTGATTGGAAAGAATACAAAAATCTCAAGAACAGTCTTTGCGGACATGAAAGCGATGATGTGGTGTCGTATGTGTCCGCCATTTCCAACATGAACGGCGGTGCGGTAGTAATTGGAATACAAGATAAGACCTTTGATGTTATTGGTATTAAAGAATTTGGAACTTACACAATAGAATCTGCAAAGTCGACTATTGTTCGTCAATGCAGAAATCTTCCGTCTGAAGACTTGAATATTGACGAACTGAAAGCCGAAGATACTGGCGAGATTGTTTGGATTGTAACGATACCAAAGCATAAGCCAAGACTTCCGGTCTACGCCCACAACAAGGCTTGGCAACGCATTGGTGATTCGTTGGTTGAGATGACAGATAACAGGTTGCAAACCATCTTGTCCGAACTTATTATCACCGATGATTGGAGTGTCACCGTTGTTGATGGAGCGACTATTGACGACCTTGACCCTGAGGCAATAGAAAAAGCACGTAAGGAGTATGTAAAAAGAAATCCTTTCCGCAAGGCAGAAATCTCAGTATGGGATGACGCGAAATTCTTGGATAAAGCAAAAATAACGATTAACGGAAAGATTACACGTGCGGCATTGGTGTTGTTGGGCAAAGAAGAGAGCGAACATTTGCTTAGTCCTTACGTCGCCTGCATCCGTTGGTCGTTGCGTGAAGCTGGTTCGACACAAAATAAGGATTACGAGATATTGCCAATGCCGCTGCTCCTAAGCGTGGACAGGCTTTACAACAAGGTGAGAAACGTCAAATACAGGCTTGTACGCCCTGACTCTCTTTTCCCTGACGAAATGTTGCGCTATGATATGTTCAATATTCGCGAGCCGCTGAACAATGCAATAGCCCATCAAGATTACACGAAATGCGCGAGAATAGAAGTCGTGGAATATGAGGACGACCACATCATATTTCAAAATTACGGAACGTTCTTGCCAGAAAGTGTCGAGAACGTCGTAACGAAAGACTGCCCCGAGTCTGTTTACCGCAACCGCTTCCTCGTTGAGGCGATGCGCAACCTGAACATGATTGAAACCGAGGGCGGAGGCATAAAGAAGATGTTTGTGAACCAGCGCATAAGGCTGTTCCCGATGCCAGAATATGACTTGTCAGGTGGCAAGGTACGGGTAACAATAATAGGAAAGGTGATTGACGAGAACTTTGCACGCATCTTGACTGATAATCCCGAACTGCATCTTGACGACATCATGCTGCTTGACAAGGTACAAAAGAAGAAAGCCATAACCGACGAGCAAGCCGCTTACTTGAGGAAACACAAGTTTATTGAAGGGCGCAAACCGAACTTCTATCTTGCCCATAAGGTGGTGTCAAAGACCAAAGACGCGAACCTTAAAGGGCAATATATAAAGAACAGAAGTTTTGACGATGAATATTTTATGAAGCTCGTCCTTGAATATTTAAAGAAATTCGGCAAGGCTTCGCGGAAAGACATTAACGGATTGCTGTTCAGCAAGTTGTCGGATGTCTTGACAGAAAGGCAAAAGAGAAACAAGGTTGACTACCTCTTGAAGAAGTTAAAGGAAAACGGCAAGATTGAGTTTAACAAGGAACGGCTATGGAAACTGGCTGAATAATTCTGCAAGTTTTCTGTGTATTTTCCGTGAAAATTCCGCGGATTTTCCGCAAATTTGAGGGTTAAAATATTGATTATCTGATAATTACGAATATTTGTGACTGTGGCGTTTTCCGCAAAAATTCCGTAGATTTTCCGCAAAATTCCGTGACTTTCAAGCTCGTAAACACAAGTAAAAGACAGCAATGAAATTAAATGACAGAAGTTTCAAGGTCTTCATATACTCCGGTTTGGGAGTATCTATCCCGATTTTGGCCGTTGGGGTAGCCATGCTGTTGTCAGGTTATCGCATCTCTTCAGAGGCTAAGTTCTGGCTTTGGATAGTTGTCGTGCTGTCTGCCATTGTCATGGTGTTTTCCCTCATAAGGTTGTTGTGCGATTTCATCCCTGTAGAGAAAATATCAAGACGGCTGCGTAAGAATGATGTTTCAGTACAGGATTATTCATTAAAAACAAACGGAATTAAGACCAAAGATCAAGAAGATACAGACCATTACAGTGCGATGAAAGCCTACTTCATCAGGCAGTACGTAAATAAGGCGTATGTTGATGAGCCTGTGTTTGAAACATACGAGGAACTGTTCAAGGAAAACAGCGGTGGCAAGAATGTTGTACTTGCCTTTTATTGCGGTGCCGACACAAACATGAACTGGCTGATTTCAATTCCTTCCTACACCGAAGCGGTAAGGATGTTCGGCGAGGATGTCGTCGGGAGCAAGAACAATTACAGCGTGCAGAAAAGCAACCTGACAAAAGAAGAGCCGGACGAAAAGAAGCTGACGGAAATAAGAACGATGAAGCAGCTCATGAAGAAAATTATGGCAAGCAAGAAAAAGTAACCTCTTTATAATTTTTCATTAGGAACTGCCTCCTTTGGTTTATGCCATTGGAGGCAATTTTGTTTTTGAACTATACGGAACTTTGCAGAACGCCGTCGAACTTTTCTTGGAACACCGTAGAATTTCATGTTACTTTATTGCAAATCCCTGTGTTTGTGGCTTTTACCGTCGATTTTATAACATTGGAATAAATATCTTTGCATTGACGACTTTACGATGAAAACCGCCTTCTGCAAGGCGGAAACAACGCCGGTCAAAAGGATATTCATAAAAGATGATGTATTACAAAGCAAAACAGGTAAAATGGAAGACGAAAAAGCACCTTTTGGAACTCAATTAGTCATCATTACGAAAGCCGACCTTGACGAACTTATCAACAAGGCCGTAAATGGCAGCATCGCATTGAAAAACTTCAATGCTCTTAATGACGAAAAACGTAACACAGTCTTACCCGACAAGGAAAGATTCATAACAAGGGACGAAGCCGCGCGGATGTTGCATGTTGACCTTAGCACTCTATGGAGGTGGAACAAGGCAGGCATCTTATGTTCAAAGAAAGTAGGGCAACGCAGGGTGATGTACAAGTACACTGATGTTCTCGATTTATTGAATGGCAAGGCGTATGGACAAAAAGATTAAGAGTTTCGCCGTCTGCATCAGCAATGCGGAGGCCGTATCCTGCCTTGACGACGCTATGGCCGGACGTCTGTTTAAGGCTCTGTTTGATTACGCCTCAAACGGAACTGTACCGAAGTGGAGCGACAAGGCTTTGACGGCAGTGTTCAGTATGTTCAAGTCGCAGATAGACAAGAACGTTGAAGCCTATCAGGAGAAGTGCGAGAAAAACGCCATCAACGCAAGGAAACGTTATGCTACGGTGAATATAAACAAACCGAAAACCACTGAATGCGGTCACTTGCCACCGCATACGACCGCATCCCAACGGAACAGAACGGTTGCCGTCGCAAGCGAATGTATGCCAAACGGGGAAAATTATAATAGTAATTTTAAAGAAGAAAAATTAATTAATAATACTCTTGAAGACCGGAAAATAATTGTTCAAGAAGATATAACCAGTCAGCCCGAACACGACAAAGCATCTCAAAATGACCGTTCATTTGACTGTGTATGGGCAATGTACGGCAAGCCCGTGGGCAACAAAATGCAGCTTGAACAACAATGGAACGGGTTGTCTGACGAGGAGCGTGAAGCAATACTTGCCTATGTGCCTCAATACGTCGCGGCACGTCCTGACCCGAAATACCGCAAGAACTTCTGCAACTTCCTTGCCGGCCGCACATGGGAAACAGAACCGATAATACCAACGACTTATGGAAAATATAAACGGAACGCCGATACAATTTCCCAAACGAGAGAATGCGCAAGGGACGATGCGGCAAGACTCACCGAAGAACTCATCGCAAAGTGCAACACCGACTGCGAGGAAACAGTATGACGAACTTAGGCGTTTGTATCCTACAATCAAGGATTTCATGCTTGCCAACAGCCCTGACCGTCAGTTGGAAGTCTGTAACAATCCCGACAAATGCCACTTCGGCAGTTCTCCGACCTTATCTCAGCTGAACGCCTGTTACGGCGAAACGGCGGCTGAGGCGTGGCTCGTTCCCCAACTTTATGAGCTTGGCGACTTTGAAGGACTGAAGGGACAGGCCGACAGACATCAGCTTGCCAAGACCGCAAAGATAATAACCACCGAGTTTTATTATCTGAAAACAGACGAACTCATGCTGTTCTTCTATCGCTTCAGCGCAGGCCGATATGGCCAGTTTTACAGCTATTTCACGCCTTCAGTCATTATACGTGGCCTGCGTGACTTCCTCAAAGAACGTGCAAGAGCTTTCGAGCAATATGAACAAGCGGTGCGTGAACGCTCGTGGCAGGAGGCAAAACGCAAAGCCGTGACATACGAGGAATACATGGAGAATATGCAAAGGCGTGAAAGCATGGTTCCCATTAGTGAAGACATGGCAGAATAAGAACGGCATTTCCAGGGCGGTCGTGGCTGTTGGAGCATAAATGAAACTGACGGGAACGGTTGGAGTAGGTTTACGCCAGCCGTATTCGGCAGGCGGATTGAAAAGTGAGAAATGAAGAGAATAAATCCAATATAATAAAATTAAAGTGAATGACATCCATCAAGGTGAAATTTCGTCCTTCAGCCATAGAGGGCAGGGAGGGCAGTATCTATTATCAGGTAATCCACAAGCGGGCGGTCCGCCAGATAGGGACTGGCTTCCGCGTGTTTGACGCTGAATGGGACGATGATACGTCGTCCGTCAGAATCACGCCTGAGGCAGTAGGGTACAGGAAGCAGTATCTGTACAGCATTGCAGAGTGCATCCGCTGGGACATCCGTCGGTTGCGCATCATCATCGCGCGGTATGAAATGCTGGGCGCGACTTATTCTGTCGGCAATATCATAGAAAAATTTGGCAGACAAGCGGACGGACACACCTTATTCAACTTTATGCGGGGCCTCATAGGCCGGTTGAGGCAGCTCGGCAAGGTGCGCACGTCCGAGACCTATACCGCCGCCTTAACCAGTTTCATGAAGTTCCGTGGAGGGCGCGACATTCTCCTGTTCGACATTGACGGCTACACGGCGATGCTCTATGAGGCGTGGCTCAGGGCCAACGGCAACTGCCCAAACACCATATCCTTCTATATGCGCATACTCCGTGCCGTCTATAACCGTGCCGTAGAGAATAAACTGACGGAACAGAAATTCCCCTTCAAGCACGTCTATACGGGCATAGACAAGACCGTAAAACGCGCCATTCCGCTGAGTGCCATACGGCGTATCAAGGAGCTTGACCTTACCCGTAAGCCGCACCTCGGCTATGCGAGGGATATGTTCCTCTTTTCATTCTACACCCGCGGTATGTCGTTTGTCGACATGGCATACCTGAAAAAGTCCGACTTGAAGGACGGCATCCTGACGTACCGCAGGCGGAAAACCGGTCAGCAGCTTGCCGTCAGGTGGGAGGAGTGCATGGATGAAATCATCGCCAAGTACGGCAGCAACCCCACGCCACACCTTCTGCCCATAATCACCAACCCGTCTGCCGACGAGCGGACGCAATATCTCAACGCCATCTGCCGTATCAACATGGCACTGAAAAAAGTCGCCCGTATGGCCGGACTGGGCATACCCCTTACCATGCACTGCGCGCGCCATTGCTGGGCAAGCGTGGCCAAGAGCAAGAACATACCGCTCTCGGTCATCAGCGAGGGCATGGGCCACGACTCTGAGGAGACTACACGTATTTACCTCGCATCGCTCGATACAAGTGTGGTTGACAGGGCTAACAGCCTTATCCTGAGAGACTTATGCTTGCCAGGCAGGTAAAGGGGCGTCTGCTTACCGAGCTGAATTTGCGTAAAATAGAATTACATGTTTGTGATTACATCATTCCGACCGTTGCGCCCTCATTCGTAAAAGACGCTCTTTTGGCTTGTAAAAGGCCACCTTTCGCAGCCTGAAAGAGCACCTTTTACAAGCCAAAAGGCCGTCTTTTATGAATTAACGTAAAGCATAATTATGCACGATAATTCATGCCGGTGACTATTTGTCACCTCTTTGTGACTTGTTGTCACCTGTTAATCCCCGTAGTCTTTCTCTTTTATTAAATAATGTGATAACTTTGCAACCAAAATGCGAAAACTGAATTTAATAGAAAGGAGAATGTCAATGAGAAAAAAGTATGTAAAGCCAACAATAAAATCTGTGGAATGGAAGTTCCAGAACCCGGTGTGTAGTACGGCGTACTGTGGTAGCCCGTGCATACACGTAATAAACAACGACGGAAGCGGGACTCGAATTGACCATTTCCAAACATGGGAGACCATGCCAGGAGAAGGATGGCACGATTGGACGCCAAACAGTTAATTATAAAATGACATTTTAACGAGTAGATTATGAAACATATAAATATAATTATTGCGCTTGCCTTGTGCTTCATATTGGGAGCTTGCTCAAATGAAGAAAACTATTTTGAAGACGGAACGACAGGACAAGCCGTGCCTGGTACTTATTATGGAGACCTGCTATTAACCGCCGACAGTAGTAAAAATGCCAATATGATAACGAGAGGCGGCCCTGATGAAAGTGGAAAATTTACGGATGCTTATCCTTACAAATACATTTATCTCCATAGCGCAGACAATTTAACAGACGCTGAAGGACATAAGTCTATCCGCATACCATTGCAAGATGTTGAATACTGTGACGGATGTCAAGGCATCCATCTCGAGGTTACGGTCTTAGATAATGAAGAAGGATACACCATAAGTACCAAAGACGGACAATCCATTACATTGGGAAACACTGATGAAGTATATTTCTCAACAGTGCCTGGCACTTACTGGGAACCAACTATATTAGAAGATGGAGGTTCTCCTGTTTCAGGTAGGGATGTGTTCGTGCAAGACGATGAAGTTAATAAGGAACTGTTAAGAAGTGCCTTGGACTATAGTAAAGAAGAACTTATTGCACTTCTTCAAGAAGGCGAACCACATATCGATATGGAACGCCATTGCACAGCGTTCAAGACATTCCTCATGTTTACAGACGTGAAAGGCGGTGAAGATGGATATTACAATATAACTTCATCGGAGTGGATTGAAACTATGGGTGGCGAACAATTTGCTCCTGAAAATTTCTATATAAAACTTTACATCGGACCGAACTTCACCGACAAATATAATGTATTTAGCGATAATACAGACAATGCCGAAGGAGGGTTTTATGTGACCAATAACCAACAATACGTTCAATTCACTACATCACGCAATGGATATAGTGGAGAGACAGACACAGATGGGGACGGACATTTTGACGGTTATATCGATTATACGTATCGCGGATATGGGTATCAAACCCAAGCAGGAAATTATTTATTCTCCCCGTTAAATACAAATATACCTGTTGAAGAGTTCTCCATTTACGCATTCATTAAATACACACCTGACATAAAGCAAGAAGCAAGCGATTTTTTGACAAGCGACGTTGGTGCTAAATGGTTCAAAGTACAAGTTCCACGAATGACACTGGAAACGAATACAGTGCACTGGATTACGTTGGCTTTTGACATAAACAACCTGAAAGAAGCATTTAACCCAAGTTCAACAAGTGCTGCGTCGGCAAGTGCGGCTTTGGCAAAGACAAGAAATCAAGGGCTGCCTACGAAGATGGAGCTGAACCATCCGATAAAGATAATCAACATTCAACAATAAGAATAACAAATAGTCTGACACGATAAAAGGTTGCGCCGCTATATGCAGCACAACCTTTTATTATTAAATACGCACGAGTTTGGCATAAACCCGGCATTTGGGAACAATCGGCAGCAGGGCAAAGCGAGGGCACTTACCCACAAAATCGCCACGAATTACCCAACCTGTAGGGACGCTCGGTCTGAGCGTCCGGCATATCAACACTTGGCGCGGAGGGGCGTTTACGACATTACCCGGACGCTCAGACCGAGCGTCCCTACACGCGGATGCGGGCTAACCGCCGACGGACGAAAGCATGGACGGCACGGACTATCACCGACAAAGGCTGAAGGCAGCTTAACAAAAGCCACAATGCGCCATGCGGAACGGACGCCAGACACAGGCAAACATGAACCGAAACTAATAAACAAAGCAATGAAAGCAAAGATAAAGGAAGGGCTCCTAATCAGGAGCATCGCGGGCGAACACGTGCTGATAGACGCAAGCGGAGAGGTAGACTTCTCGAAAATGGAGATGCTGAACGACACAGCCGTAAGCATAATAAAAGCCATGCAGGAGGGCGTCTGCACGGCTGAGGAACTTGCGGCGCGGCTCGCCGCCGAGTATGACGTAACTGTAGACCAGGCTCTTGCCGACATCAGCGACCTGCTTACGGCGATGAGTGCTAAGGGACTTGTCACCGTAAGTGACTGACGGCCGTCGGGCTAAAGCCGCAGCACGGCGTCGCAGGCGGCGGCTACGGCCTCGTGATGGGTTACGATGATGAACGTCTTGCCGCGGCACTCGCGGCGCAGATTGCCTATAAGGCGGCTCTCGGTGGCTACGTCAAGCGACGATGTGGCCTCGTCAAGCAGCAGCACATGGCTCTGCCTGAGCAGGGCGCGCGCCACGGCTATGCGCTGGGCCTGCCCCTCGCTGAGGCGGCCGCCCTGCTCGCCGATGCGGGTGTCGATGCCGGCGGGCAGAGAATAAACAAATCCGGCCTCGGCCGCGCTGAGCGCGCGGCGTATGTCGTCATCAGTAGCTGCGGGGTTGCCCATCAGCAGGTTGTCGCGTATGGTGCCGCTGAAGAGGGTGTTGCCCTGCGGCACGTATGTAAAGTTGCACCGCGTCTGCGGCGACACGTCGCGGCACTCGCCGCCGCAGACGAGCGATATTCTGCCCGTGACGGGAGTGACGAAGGCGAGAAGCAGGCGTATCAGGGTGGTCTTGCCGCGGCCCGTTACGCCCACTACGGCCGTACAGCTGCCTGCCGGGAATACGTAAGAGAAGCCGTCAAGCACGGGGCGCTCACTTGCGTCGTAAGTGAAGGTGACATTATCAAGCACCACGTCAGGCACACAGGGCATGAGCACACGGCGCGATTCGTCCTCAGACGGCACCTGTTCGAGTTCGCGCAGCCTGTCTACCGAGGCGAGTACCTCGACCAGCGACGGCACAATGCGCGCCATGTCGAGTATAGGATATTGCACTTTGCCCACCAACTGCAGGAAAGCGGCCATCGTGCCAAATGTTATCGCGCCTGAACTGAGCAGCACGACGCCCCACGCGAACACGGCCAGATAGCCTATGGCGAAAGCCGCCGAGATGAAAGAACGTGACAATATGGAGAAGCGTGTACGCCCCATAATCTGTGAGCGCAGCGCCGACTGCTGACTGTCGAGCGTGCCCACACGGCCCGCCGCCTGCTCAAGCGCCTTTACGACGACGCGCTGTTGCAGGCTCTCCTGTATGGTTGACTGTATCAGGCTGTCGCTTTTACGTATCTGGCGGGTGTAGCGGTACATCTTCTTAGTGTAAAACCGGCCGGCCAACAGCAACAGCGGAAAGACCGCCACGACGAGCCACGGCAGCCACGGGTCAAGCAGGCAAAAGAACGCGAGCGCCACCACAAACTGCACGAACGACACGACAAAAGCCGGCAGCGAGCCTGACAAG
Organism: Marseilla massiliensis; assembly: GCF_016899855.1. Taxonomy (GTDB): domain Bacteria; phylum Bacteroidota; class Bacteroidia; order Bacteroidales; family Bacteroidaceae; genus Prevotella. The sequence goes on along the minus strand of NZ_JACJJG010000049.1, from coordinate 10,113 downwards.
AGGCTGACGACAGAAGCTGTGTCGCGCTCTAAACGGTTGACGATGTCGCCCGTATGAAACTGTTCGAGCTCAGCCCAACGGCCCGAAATGATATGCGAGAATACGTTGTGGCGCAAAGAATTGCCCAGCCCGATTTGCAGGCGTACGCCTACCCACGTGGCGGCCGCACTGCAAAGCAACTGAAGAATAATGATAACTGCCAGAATTATCAGGGCGGAAGCGATACTGCCTGAGGCTGTGCCTGTTGCCATGTCAATGACGTGCTTCGAGTAATATATGAAAGCGAGGGAGAGCATGACAGCCGTTATGCCTATGGCACAGCTCAGTATTATACCGCCTCGGTAACCTTTTGAGGCCTGTTTTATGTATCCTCCGTTAATCCTTAATTTTATCAGCAAACGCCTTAAAGACATGAACGCCGCCATAAACAGTGAATATGCCCGCCACACAAGGCCTTGCGCGGGGTAAGTTTTACCCTTGCGGACAAAAGACACGGCCACGCCGGCCACGCTGGCCACGTCGGCTGTTTCGGTCTGTACGCGGTTACCGTCACCCTGCAATACCAACTTGTCGCCTGAACGCCGGATGACGCGGTGGAGCACTACACGCTCACCACCGCTTACACGCGCAAGCACGACACAGCCGCGGCGTATGCTTCCGTCCTCGCAACGCCGTAAGGTGACACGGTCACGCCCCCCGACAAGGAACGGCATCATACTGTGCCCCTTGACCGTAACCGAGACTTCTTTCCCGCCAGCAAGCAAGGCGGAAATCTCATCGAACAACACTTCGTTATCAAAATCCATATCCTGAATAAGGTATTAATAAAAAACACAAATGTCCGCAAACGTCAGGACGATGTTTGCGGACATTTCAACGGGAGCCATGTGTATTGTTATTGTTTCTCGATCACATAGTTTATGCGCACTTTTACGCAACGGTTCAATTTTGCGTTAAGTCCGCGCGTACTCTTATCATTTACTGTGCTGATAGGATCAGTCAAAGCATTAAGAGAGAAGCTGTTACGGCCGATGTTCTTGAATACTCCACTGTCCTTGAGCCACTGTATAACGGTGCGCGCACGGTTATAGGCCAACGCCTTGTTGCGCTCAAGTCCTACATTCTCGGCATCCTCGCCGACGTAGTTGTCCTGACTTGTGGCCAGTCCTTCGGCCGAGACAAACTGTATACGTCCGTTCTCGAATATGTTTTTCAGCTCGGCAACGGTAGTAGTGTCGGCAAATCCCGAAATATATCCGCCGTCACCCTCAACGGCTGCGTAAATATCAGCAAAGCTGTACAAGTCGGCTTCATCGTCAAGTTTCATGTTCTGTTTGACAACGTCAAGTCCTGAATGGGCATTAAGACCGTAAGATGTACTTTCTTTATAGTTTTCAGCCGAAATCAGTTTTTGAGTTGAAGTCTCGTTATCAACACGGTAATACCAAGTTTTATCACCCGAGTAAATCGGTGCGTAGTAGAATCCGGCCTTGTTCTTAAACTCGTTCATGCTGGCAGCATCCATATCAAGAGAAATCGGTGATGATGACATTTCGTAACCACGCGCAATTCCGTCAGCCTCACACTTATTGGCTTTCACTGTTGGTAAATCCTCTGTCTTGAATGAGGCGAGCGAACGGCCCGAAGCAAGAGCCGAAGCCACGGCATCAGTATCAGCAAAGCGTTTCTGCGTGAATATGCCTGAAGCAAGGTAGTCAATGGCATTTACGCTTGAACCTTTTACGATAGGAGCATCATCACGGCCGGAATAGTTATTCGGGAAGAACACGTAGAACACCATTGTTTTATACTCCGGACAATTAGGTTCGGGCAGTATAGTGTTGGTGATATAGACAGGCTCTTCACATTGCAGACAACGATCCCAATGACGTTTCTTGAAGTAATATGTAAGACCAACGCTCAGGCCTACGTTGGCGTCAAACCAGCGGCTGTCCTCTCCGTTGGCTTTGTTGGTGATGCCGTCGAAGTTAGTCTGATATAAAATCGCGTGAGCCTTTACATCAAGGGAAATGTCTTTTTTCTTACTGAAGAAACGGCTGTATTGCAGTTCGAAATGTCCGCTCCACTCGTTGCGCTGGGCTGCTATGTCATAATGATGCAGCGCGCCGATGCCGACTGAAGCGATAAACTGGTTCATCAGCTTGTCTGACTCCTTTCCCTCATAGCCGCAGAACAGGCGCGAGAGGTTGAACATGGCATTGACGCTGAAGTCGAGCCACTTGTTCTTAGTCTTCCAGTAAGGCGTGCCGTCGTCGGCAGTAAGCTGTTCTCCGGTAGCCCACATGGTTTCCTCCTTACTGTAACCCTTGGAGGCACCCATGCCAAACTGTATCTTGGCACCGATACCAGGTGTAAACCACTTACCGAAACCAATCTTGAAATCAGGCGAAATCAATCCTCCAAACTTGCCTACACTACCGTAATCACCTGCAAAGGCATGAGCGCCAACTTCTCCGAACACGAACCAGTTGTCCCAAAATCGGTTGGTAACAATACGATAATGGTCGTCTGTCGGTTGCGGCTGAACGACCGATTCGCCACGGACAGTGTCGCTGACCACTGTCTGCGCACTGGCGCCGACGTACATCAGCAACAACGTCAAAATAAAAAACATTGTTTTTTTCATCATACGTTAAATTTATCAGTGAATAATATGAATAACTTTAAATGTTTTACAAACTACTGTGTGTAACCGTTTATAAGTTTTTCTGCATACAAAGAAAAAAGCCTCGGCAGGCATCAGGCGAAACAGACGAATACTGCGCCTTATCCAGAACCAGCCGTTGTGTACGATGCGCATAGCCGAAGATGACTCGCGCCGTCCCATGTCCTCACGCTGTATCTTCAGCATGTAGCCGTCGTCCATGAAGATAGAGTAGAGCAGGGCAACATCCTTATCGGACACGCGGCGGCTTGGCACAGGCATACCATAAAGGTAAACCTCTACAAAACTGAACAATACACGGCTGAAACGCCAAGCTCCTAATCGCCGAAGAAGTGATTCAAGCAGTGTTATGTCGAGATTGGCACGGCGTAACATCACGGCAACATCGCACACCTGCTTCAGCCCTATGCCGTAAGAAAGGACGTGACGCCGCAAATGCAACACAAGGCATGACAGATAAAACTCGGGAGCGTCACCCGACAGGCTGAACGAACGCTTTACGTACAACGAAGACTCGTGGCCGCTCATGCGCTTAAGGCGGGCATCGGCAAAGGGATTGTAAAGAGATTCGCAGGCGTAATGAAACTCTATGCGGTAAGGTTCGTTGCCGGGTAATGTAAAGATATTGCGTACACCTTTATTGGCTTCTGCCACTGATACAAAAGGCGCAAAGGCCTCAGGTTGCTCCACGATGATTTCGCCGCTTTCATAAAAGAAAGATATGCCGCAGCGCAGAAACAACCGTTCAAGCCTGTCCCAACCATTGTTGACAACAATGTCGATGTCGCCATTTCCACGGTGAAACGGCTCGGGATACCATCTGGCGACGGATGTCCCCTTGAATACCGATGCGGAAATATTCTCGTCGGCAAGCCAGTTGACCAACAGTTCTCCACAACGTGCCATCCTCTCGTTGATTATCTCGATACGCAGGGACATGGCTATCCATTGTTGCCAAAGTTCCTGCGGGGGGCGTAAAGACGTTAAGGCTATACCGTCAGCGACCAATGGCGTAACGGCATGGCGGCAAGACAGCAAAAAAAGTTTATCCCAAGCGCCGTCGTCAACGTTTACGTCATCAGTGTCAGCCCTTCCCCAAAGACCACGGCGAAGGAAATAAAACAATAAATGCTCGATGTCAGTCATCGTGAAACTTTTTCCGTAATTTTGCGTCTATGAACTGAGGCACTTTCCAGCCAATTTTCATCAGCTTGGTGGGAACACCAAGGAAACCATGAGACTTGTACATCCTTACATCCTCGGCCCATACGCTGGCACGACTGGCACCCCCGGTAGACAATCCGCCCATGCGCATCTTGACAAAATATTTATTGAGATATTCTACATGAAGATTGTTTTCATAAAGATAACGCACGAGAAAATCAGAATCTGACGCTATTTTATAACTTTCATCGTACAGGCCGCAACGGCGCAACACTTCTCGGCGGATATACACCGTAGGATGCAGCGGCAGCCAGCCGAACCGCACCTTCCAACGGTGGTAACGGCCGCTCACCCAGTTGCGCACAACTCTGTCCGTGTGTTCGGTATCAACATAAAGTCCATTGCCGTAAACAAAATCGGCACCTGTTTCATTGAAGATTCTTACTATATCAGATATTACGTGGGTATTGTAGAAGAAATCATCCGAATGTAGCAGTCCTACAATATCACCCGAGGCAAGTCTTATTCCTTTGTTAATGGCCTCATACATTCCATTGTCAGGCTCTGACAATATTTTAGTTATACGTTTCTCATTTTTGTATTGTCTTATTACGGAAAGCGAATTGTCGCAACTTGCACCGTCAATGATTAAATATTCTATGTCGGGATAATCTTGTGCCAGAACACTCTCTATGGTCTGGCCGATTGTAGACTCCCTGTTGAAACAAGAAGTTATTATTGAAACCTTCATCTTATTTAACTAATATAACCTTAACGGCAGCAGACTAAAGCCCGTACTCTTGCCGTATGTACGCTTTTATCTTCTCATCGTCGAAGTTGAAGCGTTTCTTTATCTCGTAAACCTTGGCGTCGGCCAAAGTCCTGTACCAAAAGCCTTGCAATATATGCCAAATAAACCCTTCTTTGCCATCAAGGAAACCGGCTCTAAAAACATACCGATAAATGAAATTAATGAAAGGACGGATAAATAGCGGGGATTTGGCATACCGTTTCTTAAGCCAACGCTTGCGCTGGTCTTCCGTACCGAAAAACTTTGCTTCAACGTTTGCACCTCGGTCATCAAGGCCATATTCAGCCATTAACAAGTCAGCCATCTCACGTGTGGCGTAACAGTTGTGTTTCTCTGTCCACCACGTAAGGTCATTCAAGTTAGCGTCCACTTGGTCTCCGTCGTCTACAGTTATCGTAGTGCCGTCAAACAAACATATATGCTCATCCATCCAACGGCATTCACACTCGCCATGTCCCCGCCTGAAGACCTTTAAATAATAAGACGGATACCACCCTCCATGCAACAACGGCCTCCCCATGAAATCGATACGCCTACGCACGAAAACACCATTAACACCATGGTCACACCGTGCAAGTGCAGTTTTTACAGCCATGCCTAAATTTCCGCTTAGATACTCATCTGCGTCGATGCGCCACACCCATTCAGAACGAATAGGACACTCATACAACCCGAAATTAAACTGTGATGAATAATTTTTCCATTCATGACGGCAGACTTCAGCCCCCAAATCCTTTGCTATTTCACACGTCTTGTCGGTGCTGAATGAGTCAATCACCCATATCTCTTCACACACGCCTTTTATTGAATTTATACAACGGGCAATATGCTTTTCCTCATTTTTTGTCAGAATTATCGCGGCTATTGAATTATCCATGATTAATTATTATTGTCTTTTTGAACGCCTGGACATTTTATCAGTTCATTATGGCGGGCTACCGCTTCCGGATAATTGCGCCGCACGAATCCGTCAACAGTCTTATACACCAGTCCGAGCCGTTCCGCTATTGAGCGCAGCGCCTCACCGGTAGTCGCATACAGGCGTATGGCTTCGGCATACCTCTCTTTACAGCTGAGTGACACGTTTTTACCGTTATCCATATGTACAATGTCCTTACGGCAAAGGAGTTCAGGATTATGCCTGCGAAGATACTCCCTGAATACATCTGCGTTCAGGCCAAACTCGGCCGCGACCTTTGCCGTCGGTCTTGGTCGCTGCCGGAGGCTTTCTATGGCCGGCTCATATTTAGCAGCCGTCGGTTTCATTCTGCGGCGTGCGCTGCGCAGGTCGGCATGTCCGTCAACATCGCCCGAAACGCCAAGACGCTCAAGTACCAGCTCTTTATGCCACTTATGCAGATAGAAGCGGAAGCCTTCCTTCGGAACGCCTGTCCGACTTACAATCTCCTTCATGGTTAGCGCGGTAGTTCTATATAAATTCAAAGCTTCGGCATACTTTGTCTCGGTCTTCACCGATGGCTGGTATTTACGGCCGTTACCCAGTATGCGGCCGTAGGCCTTCTGACCAGTCTTGGCCGCGGCGCGGACACGCCGTTTTCCCGTCAATACATCCTTATGGTAAAAGCGCAGATGCTGGCTTAGTCCGCTCTCCGATACCTTGCACCTCTCGGCTATCTCGGCCACGGTCATGTCGGTTGAGCGGTAAAGCTCCACCGCGTCGGCGTACTGGTCAACGCACACCTTGCGTGCGCCATGCCACACATTGTCGTTGACGCCCAGCTTGCGGCGCAACTCCTCGCGCCTGACAAGCGCTTCTGGGTAATGCACGCGCATGAAGTTGGCCAGTGCCGTGCCGTCAAGCCCGTACTTGCGCGCTATTTGTGACACGTTCAGGTCGATATAATCGAGCGAGTCACATGCCGCCACGGCGTCCTTATACTTGGCATGCGCCACGGTACTCTGCCCGCCGGCCTGTATAATCTTCACCGCAAGCGGGTCGCCGCCGTCCGTCCCAATGCCGTGACGGCGCAGCACCAGCTCGCGCCAGTACCGGCGCAGATAGCTGCCCAAGCCGCCCGCGCTCACCCCGCAGGCCCCGGCAATATTGCCGAGCGGCATGTCCGTGTCGGCATACAGCTCCACGGCCTTGGCATACTTGCAGTGCAAGGCGTGGCGGCGGAGCAGGCGCGAACGCTCCTTAGGCGACAACGCATCGTATGATTTACTATAAGTGTCCACTAATTTAATTTTGCAATAACACTTATGATTTATGGCTATTGCAACATTCTCTTCTTTATGTATACAGCCGGATTGCCGGCATAAATACAATATGGTATCGTATCCTTTGTTAAAACAGCACCAGCGCCTACAACTGACGCCTCTCCAAGATAAAGTCCGGGAAGGATTACCGCTTTCGCCCCTACAAAAACATTATCGCATACAACAATATCGCCAACAAGAAGAGGCATAAGGCGTGTTGACAAATCGTGCGTACCGTTACAAATATAGGCGTATTGGGCTATTGTGACATATTTGCCAATTCTGACGGGCCCAAGATTATAAATCTCACTCCTAGTGCCAAGTGAAGATTTATCACCTATCTCCAACAGCCAAGGAGCATAAATCCGGGCTGTAGGGGCGATATATGGCCGCCCATGAATTTTACATCCAAATATTTTCAACAAGAAAATGTGCCACCTGAAAAAAGGTTTTGGCAACCAACGTACAAAAAATGTCCAGACAAATTCCCAAACACGTATCAAAATAGCATCTTTAATGCTCCATGGACAAGATACAGCGCTTTTTTGATGTTCGTCTTTTCTGTACAACCTTCCGCTCATAAAATCACTAAAGTTTCATTATACGCATTTTCCCACAATCAAACCCTGTCGAATGTAAAGAATAAAGATTATTAAACAACAACAAATACTCTTCTGCTTTTGCCTCCACACTGAAAGAATGTGACGTTGTCACAGCATTCTCAGAAAGCAAGGCATATAAATCTTTGTCACATAACAATGAATTTATACACTTGCTTAGTTCATCAATAGCAAATGCTGAACAGTGATTGAAAACCAACCCGTTCTCCTTGTCACGGATGAAATCTTTGAAACAAGCCAAATCTGAAACTATCGTGGGCAAACCTAACGCCATCGCCTCAAGCGGAGCAACTCCGAACGTTTCCCCTTTGTCTGCCACAGACGGATAACAAAATATGTCCCCCTTGTCCATTTCTTCAGCCAGTTTAGCAGGAGAGTAAATCGGACTGACCCATTCAATATCCCAACCATCAGCCAATCTGTCCAATTCTTCTTTATAAATCCGGCCACTGCCTCCGCGCTCTACATCGTAAGCTCCAATCAATTTCAAAGACACCTTTCTGCATTTACGGACTTTATCCACCGCCTTTACGAGCAAATCAAGTCCTTTTTCCCTGTTGATGCGACCCGAATAAACCACACAAGGGACTTCAGGCAATATATGTCTCTTATGTTGGCGGAACACTTTTTCATCGACAAAATTTGATATTACGCAACACTTTCCCTTTACTGAAGGCGTTTGACGTACCAAGCTGTCGTAAACAGCCATCGACACGCAAGACAAGGCATCAACAGCTTTATAAAATCCAAATTGATGCTTGGGAAATCTCGCAACATTATATACAGACACTTTAAATTTGCCATTGAACAAAGGCAGCAGCACGGGTGACCATATCGTGTTAAGCACAACCACGTCAGCGCGTGGAGCATTCCTCAAAGCCTTGAACGAGTAAACGAAATCCAGCAGAAAGTCTTTCAACCAACTGCCCGTTCTTTCATATCCATTTACATACAAACAATCAGCATTTAAGCCGTTATCCGGCCTCTTACAAACGAAAACCACCTTTATTCCCTTTGACATGAAATAGTCGCCACAGCTTTTCCACATCTTTTCGACAGCTCCTATTGCGTGTGGAGGAATACAGCCAAAAGGAGACGTTATTATGTCTATGCTCTTTATTCTTGACATTTAACTCAAAACTATCCTAAACACATACATTACATTCTATGAATCATTACCTGTCAGGCTCGTGTCAACGCATTAAACATAAATAAACATCCGTCATCTGTCAGTTGCAGGAGTTTGCCGCTGACAGTCAGCCATTTAGCGGCTGACAGATACCAGAATCCTCTGTCAGGCAATAATCATTTGTATGTCAGTCAATTACAGAAAAAACTGACAGATGAAGGCAGAACAACAAAAAATATCACACATATTTATTAAAAAGCAAGTGCCGCTTTGCAAAAGGGCACATACCGCATTGCGAAAGAGCACAAATCATAACGCGAAACACGGCAAAACGCAACGCGAAAAGCCATCAAACAGACAGCCGCCCGTAAAGCCTGAACATTTCATCAGCCATACGTCTTGACGAATACTTCGTTTCAACAAGCCTCCGCCCGTTGCGTCCCATGCGCTCAAGTTCGTCATCGGTCAGCGCCATAAAACTCTTTATGGCCTCCACCAGACTGTCAACACTGCGCTCAATCCACCATCCGCAGTTCCACGTTACAAGGTCGCTCCACGGCGCCCCCTTAGTAGTGATAACAGGAGTGCCGCAAGCCAATGCCTCTGCCACTACTATGCCGAAATTCTCGTTTAACGTTGGTAAAACGAAAATATCAGCCTTATGGTATAGTTTCCATTTTTCATCACCATAAACAGCCCCCGTAAATGTTATTGTATTATTTAAATTCAACTCGCATACAAGTTGTTTTAAAGATTCAACATAAACGGTTTCACCGCTTCCGGCAATAATTACATTATATCCTATAAGCTCTTTCCCCAATTTATTTACAGCCTTGATTAATAAGTCGGCACCTTTATTCGGTCTGAGCAATGCAAGAAATAATATTGTTTTATTAAGTTGCCAATTGTTTTTTGTTGGAATGTTGTCAACGATGATACCTGTCGGAACTACATAAACGTTGTTGTTATAATTCAGTCGGAGTAAATTCTCTTTTTCTGTTTGGGCAGTAGCGACAATTGCGTCGGCCATTCTTAAAGCTCTTTTCTGGTATAACAGTAAAGCCGGAAGTTTCTTTTTCCAATAATTTTTTCTTATTACCCACGGTTCAAGCATCCCGTGCGGAGTTATCACGACACGATAACCTAATGACTTGGCCCAGAAAACGGTATATGAACATAATACTTCCCAACAACTGTTAATATGAACTACATCCGGTCTGACAGCATTCAATAAATCACAAAACTGTTTCTTCGCTTTAAGCAGATGCGTCAGTTTTCCGTCAATATAATGAATTGAGACATTTTCAATCGCCAATTCATTATCTGATTCATGACTTACGATATGAAGTTCGGCAATATTACCTAAATCATGTGCCAATAGTTGTAAATAATTTCCTACACCGCCAGAAGAACGGTCAATGCTCGGAATGTAATGGATTACTTTCATAAATCAACCATGTAATGTTTTTATAAAATACTTAAG
>NZ_JACJJG010000048.1 GCF_016899855.1 Marseilla massiliensis | reverse complement strand
TTGTCTTAACTCCTTTACTCCCTAACTCCTTTACTCCTAAACTTCATTTCCTTAACTCCTTATAAGTCTACTAAATAAAACGAAACTTTCTGTCAAAAGTTTCGTTTTATTGGATTTTCTTTGTAATTTTGTCGTGATTATAACTAAAAACAAGTCTTAAATGGAAGATGCAATCAAACAGATAGGCGAACGCCTGAAGGGCCTTCGCGAGGTGCTTGACATTCCGGCACAGGAGATTGCCGACCTTTGCGGCGTGTCGCTCGACACATACCTGAAGACCGAAGAGGGCGAAGGCGAGCTCTCCATAAGCAGCATGCAGAAGATTTCGAAGAAATACGGCATAGCCCTTGACGTGCTGCTGTTCGGCGAGGAGCCGCACATGAGCACCTATTTCCTTACCCGCAAGGGGCAGGGCATGAGCGTGGAGCGCCGCAAGGCGTACAAGTACCAGAGTCTGGCGAGCGGCTTCCGTGGCCGCACTGCCGACCCTTTCATGGTTCTGGTGGAGCCGAAGCCCGACGATACGCCCCTTGAAAAGAACTCGCATCAGGGCCAGGAGTTCGACATGGTGACCGAAGGCAGCCTCGAGATAACCATCGGCAAGAAGGTGCTTGTGCTCAACGAAGGCGACAGCATCTACTTCGATGCCTCGCAGCCACACTGCATGCGTGCCCTCGGAGGCAAGGCAGTGAAGTTCCTGGCGATAATTTTTTAACTCTTTTGGAAGTTAAAGAAGTTAATAGAAGTTACCGTTCGCTATGCTCACTAAGAAGTTAAAGCCACTACACTTGTCGTCTGGGCATGGCGTCATGGCATTTGGCTATAACTTCTTTAACTTCCTATAACTTCTTTAACTTCCTTATTTTATAAATATGTAAGAATCATGATAGAAAGATTTTTGACGCAGACCAAGTTCTCGTCGGTCGAGGACTATAAGGAGAATCTGCATTTCATAATACCCGATAACTTCAATTTTGCCTACGACGTGATGGACGCCTGGGCCGCCGAAGAGCCCGACAAGCTGGCTCTTCTATGGACAGACGACGAGGACAACTGCCTGCGTTTCACGTTCGGCGACCTCAAGGAGCAGAGCGACCGCGCCGCTTCTTACTTCCAAACGCTGGGCATCGGCCGTGGCGACGTGGTAATGCTGATACTCAAGAGGCGGTATGAGTTCTGGCTGTCAATGCTCGCCCTGCACAAGATAGGCGCAGTGGCGGTGCCCGCTACGCACATGCTTACCACGCATGACATCGTCTACCGCAACAACAGGGCCGACGTAAAGGCCATCATCTGCGTTGGAGAAGAGTACGTGTTGACACAGGTTGAAGGCTCGATGAAGGACAGTCCGTCGCTCAAGACGTTGATAAGCATTGGGCCGGAAGTGCCCGAGGGCTTCCACGACTGGCACAAGGAGTGGACCGGCGCGCCGCAGTTCGTGCGCCCGGAACACGTCAACGACAACGACGACACCATGTTGATGTACTTCACAAGCGGCACCAGCGGCGAGCCGAAGATGGTGGCCCACGACTTCCTTTACGCCCTCGGACACATCACCACGGGCGTGTTCTGGCACAATCTGTCGGAAGACAGCATCCATCTAACCGTCGCCGACACGGGCTGGGGCAAGGCCGCGTGGGGCAAGTTGTACGGCCAGTGGTTCGCGGGAGCCGTGGTTTTCGTGTTCGAACACCAGAAATTTACCGCCGAAAAGATAATGCGCAAGATAGAGGAATACCGCATAACGTCGTTCTGCGCGCCGCCTACGGTTTACCGCTTCATGATACACGAGGACTTCTCCAAGTACGACCTGTCGTCCCTTCGCTACTGTTGCACGGCGGGCGAGGCGCTCAACCCCGCAGTGTACGACCGCTTCTACGAACTTACGGGCATACGTCTTATGGAGGGATTCGGCCAGACCGAGACGACGATGACGCTCGGAACGATGCCCTGGATGACGCCGAAACCCGGCAGCATGGGCATGCCCAACCCGCAGTATGACATCGACCTGGTTCGCCCCGACGGCTCTTCGTGCGAGGACGGAGAGAAAGGCGAGATTGTGATACGCACCGACAAGCATAAGCCCATAGGCCTTTTCAAGGGTTACTACCGTGACGAGGAGCTGACCCACAAGGCATGGCACGACGGCGTTTACCATACCGGCGACGTGGCGTGGCGTGACGAGGACGGCTACTATTGGTTTGAAGGCCGCATCGACGACGTTATCAAGAGCAGCGGCTACCGTATCGGTCCGTTCGAGGTTGAGAGTGCGCTGATGACCCATCCGGCCGTCGTTGAATGTGCCATAACGGGCGTTCCGGACGACATCCGCGGCATGGTGGTCAAGGCTACGGTGGTGCTCGGCAAGGACTGGAAGAGCAAGGAAGGCCCTGAACTGGTAAAGGAACTACAGAACCACGTCAAGCACGAGACCGCCCCTTACAAGTATCCGCGTATCATAGAGTTCGTAGACGAGCTACCCAAGACCATCAGCGGAAAAATCCGCCGTGTGGAGATACGCGACAAGGACAGCCGGAAGGAAAAATGAAAAATTAAAAATTAAAAGTGAAAAATCCAAGAGTTAAGATGTCGTCGCATTCGTCTTATCAGTCCGATTCGGCCCATCCGATAATCATCAGTTGGCCGGGCGTTTTGCGAAAGGCCGTCTTTCGGACTATAAAAGGCGGCCTTTTGGCTTGCAAAAGACGGTCTTTTATCGCCTGAAAGGCCACCTTTTGAGAAGTAGGAGGTAATGCGTTGATAATCAATAAGATAAGAATACAGCAAGGAGAGTCTACAAAGGACATGGCATTCGTCTTAACTCCTTGACTTCATAACTCCTTAACTCCAGGTCATTTGGCTTTAACTTCTATAAATTCTTTAACTTCTATAACTTCTACGCAAGAAGATATGCCTCAAAGAATAGTAGTAAAGGTAGGCAGCAACGTGCTGACCCGTGACAACGGAAAGCTCGACGTAACACGCATGTCGGCGTTGGTAGACCAGCTGGCATGGCTTCGCGACAAGGGCTACGAGGTGATACTCGTGTCAAGCGGAGCCGTGGCAAGCGGCCGTGGAGAGCTGAAGGCAAGCCACAAACTCGACAGCGTAGAGCAGCGCCAGCTGTATTCGGCCTTGGGACAGGTGAAGCTCATCAACCTGTATTACGACCTCTTCCGTGAGTACAGGATACCCGTTGGCCAGGTGCTGACGATGAAGGAGAACTTCGCCTCTCGCCGCGAGTACCTCAACCAGCGCGCATGCATGTCGGTAATGCTCGACAACGGCGTGCTGCCCATCGTCAACGAAAACGACACCGTGAGCGTAACCGAGCTGATGTTCACCGACAACGACGAACTGTCGGGCCTTATAGCGTCGATGATGGACGCACAGACACTAGTCATACTGAGCAATGTCGACGGCATATACGACGGACCTCCGGACGACGGCACGTCGCGGATTATACCTCGAGTGGAGCACGGCAGGGACCTGAGCAGTTATATTCGCCAGGAGAAAAGCGGCTTCGGGCGCGGCGGAATGATAACAAAATGCAACATCGCGCGCAAGGTGGCCGATGAGGGAATACGTGTGATCATCGCCAACGGAAAGCGTGACGGTATACTGACAAGCCTCGTAACAAAGCCCGGAGAGACTCCGCATACCGAGTTTGTGCCCGCCGGACAGTCGGTGTCGGGTGTGAAGAAGTGGATTGCCCACAGCGAAAGTTTTGCCAAAGGAACGGTGCGCATCAACCGCAAGGCAGCCGAGGCACTGTGCGGAAACCGCGCGGTGAGCCTGCTGCCGGTGGGCGTTACCGAGGTGGAAGGTGACTTCGAGACCGGCGACATCATCAACATCGTCGACGAAGACGGCGTGAAAATTGCCATAGGATGTGTGGGATGCAACAGCGACGAGGCGCGCGCCGCCATCGGAAAGCACGACCAACGTCCGCTGGTTCACTATGACTACCTGTATTTAGAGTGACGTTTTATCAGTCAGAATATTCATTATACCACAGCAAACAATGCAAACCGAAGAGATTTTCATTAAGGCCAAGGAGGCCTGTCGTGAGCTGGCGTTTATCAGCGACAACGCAAAGAGCGAGGTGTTACGTGCCTTAGCGGACGACATAGTAACATATAAGGACGAGCTGTTGGCCGCCAACGAGATGGACCTGAAGCGCATGGACCCCGATAATCCGCTGTACGACAGGCTGTTGCTTACGCCCGAACGCCTCGACGGAATAGCCAGTGACATGCGTCACGTGGCAAGTCTTCCGTCGCCGCTCGGCATTGTTACCAAGGCAAGAACGCTCGCCAACGGCCTTCGCCTGCACCGTGTCAGCGTGCCGTTCGGCGTCATCGGCGTGATATACGAGGCTCGCCCGAACGTGACTTTTGACGTATTCTCGCTCTGTTTCAAGTCGGGCAATGTCTGTTTGCTCAAGGGCGGCAAGGACGCCGACCACTCCAACTACGCGTTTGTGCACCTTATAAAGGAAGTTTTGTGGCGGAAGGGCATCAACCTGAACGTCGTCGGCCTGCTGCCTTCTACCCACAAGGCCACGGCTGAGCTCCTCTCGGCAACGGATTACGTCGACCTGTGCATCCCCAGGGGCGGAAAGGCCTTGATAGACTTTGTCCGCAAGAAGGCGAAAGTGCCCGTAATAGAAACCGGGGCGGGCGTAGTGAACACGTATTTTGACGAGTTTGGCGACGTGGAGATTGGCGAACGGGTGATAAACAACGCCAAGACGCGGCGCGTTAGCGTATGCAACGCCCTGGATTGCCTTATCATCCACCGCTCAAGACTGGCCGACCTGCCGCGCCTTTGCGCTCCGCTTATCGCACACAACGTGGTGATTTACGCCGACGCTGACGCCTACACGACGCTGAAAGGCGGCTATCCGTCGACCCTCTTGCGCCATGCAACGGATGAAAGTTATGGCACCGAGTTCATGGATTATGCCCTTGCGGTGAGGACAGTGCCGTCGCTTGCCGCCGCGCTGGACCACATCGCCCGTTACGGTTCAGGCCACAGCGAGTGCATAATAACGCAAGACGAGGACTGCGCACATGTATTCCAGATGATGGTCGACGCCGCCTGCGTATACTGGAACGCCCCGACGAGCTTCACGGACGGCGCCCAGTTTGGCCTCGGTGCAGAGATAGGAATAAGCACCCAGAAGCTCGGGCCGCGCGGTCCGATGGGCCTTGAGGAGATAACCACGTACAAATGGATAATCGAAGGAGAAGGACAAGTGAGGGAATGAATCATTTTTTAGGAGTTAAGGAGTAAAGTAGTAAAGGAGTTAAGACGAATGCTTAGCCGACATTTGGCGGTATACCGTTGCGTATTTGAATATAAGTAATATATTATCAAGACATTTGTCTTAACTCCTTTACTCCTTAACTTCTTAACTCTTTGTAACATAATAATAAAGGAATAGCAATGAGAACATTCATCAACGTAGAGGACATCGGCGACCTGAGGCAGGCTCTCGCCGAGGCGGAAGAGATAAAGAAAGACCGCTACAAGTACCAGGAGCTGGGCAAGAACAAGACTTTGCTCATGATATTCTTCAACAACAGCCTGCGCACACGCCTCAGTACGCAGAAGGCGGCGACCAATCTCGGCATGAACGTGATTGTGCTTGACGTGAATGCCGGCGCCTGGAAGCTGGAAACCGAGCGCGGAGTCATCATGGACGGGGACAAAAGCGAGCACCTGCTTGAGGCCATTCCCGTGATGGGTTGCTACTGCGACGTTATCGGAATGCGCTCGTTCGCCGGCCTTACAGACCGTGAATACGACTATGCAGAGACGGTATTACATCAGTTCATAAAGTACAGCGGACGCCCCGTGTTCGCGATGGAAACGGCTACGGTGCACCCCTTACAGGCTTTTGCCGACCTCATTACGATAGAGGAGCACAAGACCAAGGCACGCCCGAAGGTGGTTCTTACGTGGGCTCCACACTGCCGCGCGTTGCCACAGGCGGTGCCCAACTCGTTCGCGCAGTGGATGAACGCCGCCGACGTTGACTTCGTGATAACACATCCCGAGGGCTATGAGCTTGACCCGAAGTTCGTAGGCAACGCGCGGGTTGAGTACGACCAGATGAAGGCTCTCGAAGGAGCTGACTTCGTGTACGCCAAGAACTGGAGCTGCCCGGGAGTGACCAACGCTACCGACTACGGCAAGATAATCAGCAAGGACATGTCGTGGACTATCGACGAGGCGCACATGGCCGTGACGGATAACGGCAAGTTTATGCACTGCCTGCCCGTACGCCGTGGCCTTATCGTTACTGACGACGTGATAGAAAGCCCCAATTCACTCGTGATACCCGAAGCCGCCAACCGTGAGATTTCGGCCCAAGTGGTGATTAAGAGGATATTGGAAAATATGTAGTTAAAGTGGTTAAAAGGTAGTTAAAGTGGTTAAAAGGTAGTTAGAGTAGCTAAAGTCAAATGCTTTTATTGCTGTCGTAAGTGCATGTAAAAATGAATATGACGGTGAATTATCATCAATGCATTTGGCTTTAGCTACTCTAACTACCTTTTAACAGCTTTGACAACCAATAAAAATAAGTAAATGGACAACATCATTAGCCAGATGGTCATACTTCTGTTGCTCGTAGCGGCGGGCTTCATAACCAACAAGTTTGGCCTGACGGGCGGCGACTTCGACCGCAAACTATCAAACTTCATAATCAACGTATCTTGTCCTTGCCTTATCGTGGCGTCGGTAATGGGCGACACCGTGCCCGACAGAGGCATGATAATACCCCTGCTCGCGGTGGGCTTCGCCACGTATATCGTGCTGTTCGGCATATCGTGGCTGCTGCCGCGTTACTTCGTAAAGCGTGACGACGTGCGTGGAATGTACAGCTTTATGCTCATGTTCGGCAACGTGGGATTTATCGGCTATCCCGTCGTCGCGTCAATATTCGGCCACGAGGCAGTGTTCTACGCCAGCCTGCTTAACGTCCCCAACACGCTTTTCATCTTCGCTGTAGGCACGGTGTTCGTACTCGGCCAGAAGGGCCGCATGCGGTTCAATACGGCCACGCTGTACTGTCCAGGCATGATAGCCTCATACATCTCGATTATAATCGTGGCCATGGGTTGGGAGCAAGTGCCGAGCGTCGTATCCAAGCCCCTGCGCCTCTTGGGCAATATCACCGTACCTGGCGCCCTGCTCGTGATAGGCTCTTCGATGGCGCAGATAGGCCGCCATCATGTTCTCGGCTCACCGTCAACCTATGTAATGGCCTCACTGAGGCTGCTGGCCATCCCCGCCGCGGTGTTCTTCCTGTCGCTGGCAGTCGGCGTTGACGATAAAATCAACGCCATCAACACCGTGCTGATAGGCATGCCCGTGGCGTCGTACGGCACGATGTTCTGCCTGAAATACGGGCGCGACGAAACCGATATGGTACGCGGCACGCTGATAACGACCATACTGTCCGTGGTGACCATCCCGCTGCTTACGCTGCTATTCTGACAAAGAAGGAATACGGACGAAACCCAACAGGTGGCCTTTCGCAATGCGAAAGGCCACCTGTTGCAATGTAAAAAGCCGTCTTTTGCGTTCCAAAAGACGGCTTTTTATAATATATTGGATATCAATACGTTACGCAGGCAGGCAAAAACTAAGCATCTCTTTGTTTGGTACCCATGCGCGCCTCGACAACGTTGATTACATAATCGCCCAGCTTTTCGCACTCGGACACGATGTCCATGTACATCGTTCCGATGGCGTAAGTGTATTCATTGGCGCTTACGTCGTTGATGTTCTGGCTGCGCAGCTGGTTACGGTAGTTGTTTATTTCATTCTCGATGTTGAACGAGCGGTTAACGTCAAGCTTGTCCCTGCGCCCCGAGAGCATAAGGTTCATCTGCGTGAGGCTGTCGTCCGTAAGCTCGAACATCTGATGCAGGTGCTCATACTGTTTCTCGGTGAAGTCCTCCTTGCCGCGCATCTTGCGGTTCAGCGTGCGCGCTATGTTGTAGCAGCTGTCGCCGATACTCTCTATCTCGGATATCTCGCGCAGCATGGCTCGTATCTTGGCTTTGGTCTCGTCGCTGAGATGCGCGTCGCTTACACGGTCAAGATACTTGGCAATCTCTATCTCCATGTTGTCGCTAATGCCCTCGTATTTCTCGATACGGCTGAACAGCTTGTTGAACGCCGTGTCATTCTTTGTGCCCAACAGCTCACGCACGAAGCCGAACATCCTCTGCGTCCTTTCGGCAAACAGCTGTATCTCCTTCTGCGCTTCGAGAACCGACAGTTCCGGAGTCTTCATGATCGTGTCGCCACCGATGTAGCGCAGGCGGAACTCATCCTCGCTGTCCTTCGTCTTAGGCTTGATGAGCCAGCAGACAGTCTTCTCGATTTGCGGGATGAACCATATTAATATGCTGGTGTTGCAGACGTTGAACGCCGTATGGAACGCCGCCAGCACTACCGCCAGTCGTGCCGGGTCGAGCGTCTCGGTGGCCGGGTCGTAACCCACGATGGAGCACACCGTATTGACAAACGGATAGAAAACGCACAACACCCACAGCACTCCGAACACGTTGAACACCAAGTGGGCAAGCGCCGCACGTCGTGCCTGGGTGTTTGCCCCGAGGGCGGCAAGGTTGGCCGTAGCCGTCGTTCCGATGTTCTCTCCCATCACGAGGGCTATTCCGAGGTATATCGGCAGCACGCCGCTCGAGCACAACATCATCGTAATGGCCATCAGCGCGGCAGACGACTGGAGTATGCACGTAAGCACGGTACCGATAAGAAGGAACACTACTATGGTGATATAGCTGCCCGTATCGAACGAGCTGAAGAAGCTGATAAGCTGCCGGTTGTGGCCAAGGTCAAGCTCGTTGCCCGTCTGGCTGAGCAAGGCGAGCGAGAAGAACATGAACGCTATGCCGAAAAGAAAGTCGCCCACGTAGCGGTGACGGCGCGTATAGATGAGCAATATGCCGACAATGAAGGCGGGAAACACCGCGTCCATAAAGTTGAACGAGAATCCCAGACTCATTATCCAGGCCGTGAGCGTGGTGCCGATGTTGGCGCCCATGATGACGGATATTGCCTGGGCCAGCGTCAGCAGGCCGGCGTTAACGAACGAGACGGTCATCACCGTCGTTGCCGACGACGACTGGACGGCGCTCGTTACGAACATTCCGGTGAGCACACCGGTAAACCTGTTTCTTGTCATTGTGCCTAAGATGTGGCGCAACTGCGAACCAGCCATCTTCTGCAATGCCTCGCTCATGACCTTCATTCCGTAAATCAGGAGGGCCAATGATCCGATAATCTTAAAAAAAATCCAAATCGACATATTTTAATATAATTTGTTGTCACACTTTGCGCAGTGTCCGAAAAAACGGTGTATATTTACAAACGTAAAATCTAAAACTGCCATACTATGAAACAAGTAATACAAATACGTTGCAAAAATAATAAAAAAACGCTAAACGTAGCAATAGGAAGCACTCTTTCTGACATTTTCCGTGAATTAAACTTAAAGATGGACTACGGGCCTATCAGCGCAAAAGTGAACAACAAGGTTGAGGGCCTGCACTTCAGGGTTTACCACAACAAGGACATCGAATATCTTGACATAAAGTCGCCGTCGGGCGCACGTGCCTACACGAGAACGCTGTTCTTCGTGCTCTGCAAGGCCGTACACGACCTGTGGCCCGGCGCCGACGTGGTGATAGACATACCGGTATCGAACGGATATTACTGCAACATCAACATGCGCCGGCCCATCACCGAGGCTGACGCCCGTGCCGTGCGTGAGCGCATGCAGCAGATAATCGACGCGGCGATACCTATCCGCCGCCACGAATGCAGCACCGAGGAGGTAATCGACATGTTCACGGAGATGGGCATGACGTCGAAAGTCAAGCTGTTAAGAAGCGTCGGCTCGCTCTACACGACATACTACGAGATAGACGGATACAAGGACTATTACTACGGCACTCTGCTCACAAACACGCGCCAGCTGTACCTTTTCGGCCTCGAGAAATACTACGACGGCATGCTGCTGCGCATTCCGTCGCGCGACGACCCGTCACGCCTGGGCGACCTGGTTAAGCAGGACAAGATGTTCGAGATATTCAAGGAGCACCACCGCTGGCAGAAAATCCTGGGCATGTCTACCGTCGGCGACTTCAACGAAGCCGTCAAGGCCGGCCATTCGACAGAGCTTGTAAATGTATCGGAAGCGCTCCAGGAGAAGAAGATTTCGCAGATAGCGGACATGATTGCGGCACGCCCGGGAGTGAGGATGGTGCTAATTTCGGGGCCGTCGTCAAGCGGAAAGACTACGTTCTGCAAGCGTCTGTCAATCCAGCTGCTCACCTGCGGGGTCAAGCCCGTGCCGATATCGCTCGACGATTACTTCGTAGACCGCGAGCTTACGCCAAAGGACGACAACGGCGAATACGACTACGAGAGCCTGTACGCGCTGAACATCGAGCTTCTGAACAAGCAGCTCAACGCCTTGTTCGCGGGCGAGGAGGTGGAGCTGCCGCGGTACAACTTCCAGTCGGGGCGCAGCGAGAAGAGCGGCCGCAGGCTGTGCCTGAAGCCTGAAGAAGTGCTCGTTGTGGAAGGGATACACGCCCTTAACCCCGAGCTTACCGCCCAGATACCCGAAGGGCAGAAGTTCCGTGTCTACGCATCGGCGCTTACCACCATACTGCTCGATACCCACAACTACATACCGACGACGGACAACCGCCTGCTGCGGCGTATCATCCGCGACTACAAATACCGTGGAGTGAGCGCACTGGAGACCATCAAGCGGTGGCCCAGCGTGCGCGCCGGCGAGAACAAGTGGATATTCCCGTACCAGGAAAACGCCGACGTTATGTTCAACACGGCGCTGCTGTTCGAGCTCGCCGTGATAAAAAGCCAGGCCGAGCCGCTGCTCGAACTCGTGCCCGAGAACGCCGAGGAGCATGCCGAGGCGTACCGTCTGCTCAAGTTCCTGAAGTACATCACGCCGGTGCCCAACCGGCAGCTGCCGCCCACGTCGCTGCTCCGTGAGTTCCTCGGAGGCAGCTCCTTCAAATACTGACGCGACAGGCCGCCGTCCGAATGGCGGCAAAACGCAAGACGAAAGGCCACCTTTTACAATGCAAAAGGTGGCCTTTCGCCGTATAAAAGACCGTCAATTACAAACACGCTGACTATCAACACGTTACGAATCCGGCGGCAAACCGCCGTAAAACAGGGCCCTGCCAGGCGGCAACATGCCGTTACAAAAAAGACCGAATAAATTTTGCCATGCGTCATTTTTACATTATCTTTGTAAGAACGAAAAACATTTTAAAACATGACTCAAGAGGAAAAGACAAAAATAGAGGAGAGAATCGTAGACGTGCTGAAGACCGTATACGACCCAGAAATACCCGTTAACATCTACGACCTGGGCCTCATCTACAAGATTGACGTCAAGGACGACGCTACCGTTGACATCGACATGACCTTCACCGCGCCGACGTGTCCAGCGGCAGACTTCATCCTCGAGGACGTAAGGCAGAAGGTAGACTCGCTCGAAGGGGTAAAATCGGCCACGGTAAACCTCGTGTTTGAGCCTGCGTGGGACCAAAGCATGCTTAGCGAGGAGGCAAAGCTTGAGCTGGGGCTGGAGTAAAAGGCTTTTACTCTTAAAAGCGAGGAGTTAAGGAGTTAGAAGGAGTAAAGGAGTTAAGACAAATGCCTTGACTGTCAGAATTTACTCTTGATAGAATTAATTGAATAATGTGTTAATGCCGACAAAGCATTCGTCTTAACTCCTTTACTCCTTCTAACTACTTAACTCCAATCAAAAATCATTATCTATGCGCAAGAACATCTACATATTATCCGACGCCCACCTGGGCTCATGGGCCATCGACCACGCACGCACGCAGGAGCGAAGGCTGGTGCGCTTCCTTGACGACATAAAGGACAAGGCCGCCGCCATATACCTCCTGGGCGACATGTTCGACTTCTGGTATGAGTACAAATACGTCGTGCCCAAAGGCTACACACGCTTTCTGGGCAAGCTGTCCGAACTGACGGACATGGGAGTAGAGGTGCACTTCTTCACCGGCAACCACGACATCTGGTCGTTCGGCTACCTTGAAAAAGAATGCGGCGTAATCCTGCATACCAAACCCATAACGACCGAAATATACGGAAAGATATTCTATCTTGCGCACGGCGACGGACTTGGCGACCACGACCCGAAGTTCAACTTCATACGCCGCATGTTCCATAACCGCACATGCCAGCGCCTGTTCAGCTCGCTGCACCCGCGCTGGGGCGTATGGTTCGGACTGACATGGGCCAAGCACAGCCGCATGAAACGCGCCGACGGAAAGGAGCCTCCATACCAGGGCGAGGACAAGGAGGCCCTCGTGCTGTACACAAAACAGTACATGAAGACCCATCCGGACATCGATTACTTCATCTACGGCCACCGCCATATAGAACTTGACCTCATGCTATCGCGCAAGACGCGGATGATGATTATCGGCGACTGGATATGGCAGTTCACCTACGTTGTGTTCGATGGCGAACATCTGTTCCTCGAGGAATACGTCGAGGGAGAAAGCAGACTGTGATATGAAAGGTGAAAAAGTGAAAGGGTGGAAAGGTGAAAATTTATTCTTATCGCATGGTTATATGCGTTTTTTCACCTTTCCACCCTTTCACTTTTTCACCTTTTCCTATCTTCTCATCTCAGCGTTTCCGCCTTTAACCAGCGCCTCGACCTCGTCCGTGGTCACCATGTTGTAGTCGCCTACGACGGTATTCTTGAGCACGGCTCCTGCCGTTGCGAAGTCAAGTTTAGCCTGGTCGCCATCATAATTCTGGAACGCGTAGAGCATTGCCCCTACGAAAGCATCGCCTACGCCCATGCTGTCTATCACGTTGTTGATTTCATAAACTCGTGTGGCAAACAGCCTTCCGCCCGAATACAGCACGCCGGCAATGGTGTGATGTTCCGTCGTCATGACATTGCGCAGGCAAACGAACATGTGCTTGCAACGCGGCAAACGCCGGCTAACATCGGCACAATAATTACCGAACAGCTCAGTATCCACCTCGGCATCGGCGTTCTTCGCGCCGAACGCCGGAGCCTTAATGCCCAGCGCCTTTTCGTATTCGCCGGCGCTGCCGAACACGATGTCGCTATATTCCATCAGCGGCAAGAGCACCTCCTCGGCGCTTTTGCCATATTGCCAGAGGTTCTTACGGTAGTTGATATCACACGAAATACTCAGCCCCATGCCGTCAGCTACCCCTATAGCCTCATGGCATACGTCGGTAAGTCCTTGCGTCAGGGCGGCGTCAATGCCCGACCAGTGGAATATTCCGGCGCCGCCGAAAGCCCGTCGCCAGTCTATCCTGCCCGGCACAAGATGGGCGAAAGCCGAGTCCTTACGGTCATATATAACCGACGCGGCACGCATATCGGCAGCTTTCTCGACGATATACGTGCCCAGGCGCTCACCCTTTACCATCATGATATTGTCCGTCGACACGCTGTGTTCGCGCAACTTCATCAGGCATACGCGGCCAAGCGGATTGTCGGGCAGCGCCGTAACCAGCGCCACGTCTCCCCCGTAAGTGGCAACAGAGATTGCAACGTTAACCTCACTGCCGCCGAAATTGGCGTCAAAATACCTCGCTTGCTGCAAGCGCAGATTACCGGGAGTGGTCAGCCTGAGCAGCATCTCCCCGAAAGTTACTATCCTTTTGTTCATAGCAGACTGATAAGTTTTAAGCAGGAAAATAAAAAAGCGCCTCCTTCCACATTGTCGGAAAAGAGACGCTTTATGCAGAATAAGCCTTATTTCTTCAGCAAGTTCATCGTGTCGGTGGCAATCATAAGCTCCTCGTCGGTCGGGATTACGCATACGGTAACCTTCGAGTCAGGGGTTGAAATGATAGCTTCCTCGCCACGTATGCCCTTGTTCTTCTCGGCATCAAGCTTCACTCCCATGTACTCCATGTCCTTGCATACCGCCTCACGCATTTGGTATTGGTTCTCGCCTACGCCCGCGGTGAACACAATGATGTCACATCCGCCCATGGCAGCAGCGTAAGCTCCCACGTATTTCTTTATGCGGTAGTTGTACATGTCGAGCGCAAGCTTTGCGCGTTCGTTGCCCGCAGCCACGGCGTCGTCTATCTCACGCATGTCCGATGAGATACCGGTTATGCCGAGTACGCCGCTCTTCTTGTTGAGCAAGTTCGACATTTCGTCAGGTCCGAGACCGAGTTTCTTCTCGAGGAAGGTCACCGCTCCGCCGTCGATGTCACCGCTACGGGTGCCCATCATGAGGCCTTCGAGCGGCGTCAGGCCCATTGACGTGTCAACGCACTTGCCGTTCTGCACTGCTGCTACGCTGCCTCCGTTGCCTATGTGGCAGGTTATTATCTTCTTGTCTTCATACTTCACGCCGAGGAAGTCGCACACACGCTGCGACACGTAGCGGTGGCTGGTTCCGTGGAAGCCGTAGCGGCGCACTCCATATTTCTCGTAAAGGTCGTACGGAACGGCGTAAAGATAAGAGTGGGCGGGCATTGTTTGGTGGAAGGCCGTATCGAAAACACCTACCTGCGGCAGGCCCGGCATAAGCTCGCTGACGGCCATCACGCCCTTGAGATTGGCGGGATTGTGCAGCGGGGCAAGGTCGCTGACGGACTTGAACACCTCTATCACTTCATCGTTAAGCACCACGCTCTTGTTGAACTTCTCGCCTCCGTGTACCATGCGGTGGCCCACAGCGCCTATTTCGTCAAGGCTCTTGATGACTCCTATCTCAGGGTCGGTAAGCAGCGAGAAGATGAACTTAACACCCTCGGTATGCTCGGGAATGTCGTGCATCACCTTTTTCTTCGTGCCGTCGGGCATTTTCACTTTTACAAACGCTCCGTCAAGGCCGACGCGCTCGGCACCGCCCGACGTCATGACAGACTTGTCGTCCATGTTGTAAAGAGCGTACTTTATGGACGAGCTGCCGCAATTCAATACTAATATTTTCATGGAATTATTCTTTGTTTAGGAGTTAAGGAGTTAACGGAGTCAAGGAGTTAAGACGAATGTCTTGCCTTTTGCTATTGCTTCAAGCCGTCGGTAAATGTACGTTTTATTGATTATTTTACGCATTGTTAATAATACCTTTGCAATATCCGTTCAACAATTTACTTGTTTCTTCCAGGCTTTCATAAAGGGTATAGTATGTTTCCATATCAATAAAGCCTAAATCCTTGGACAAGTGTAGGTAACATCTGCATTCCTCAAGGCTGCCTTGTGCAAAATTAAGAAAATGCAATTTATCGGCCTTGCCTATGCGTTTATATCCTTCGGCGATGTTTGCCGGTATTGAAACGGCGGCGCGTTTGAATTGTGAGCATAACCCGTATTTTTCGTTTTCGGGATAAGCTGATAAGGCTTTATATGTCAACAATACAAAGTTGTAAGCCTTTTTCCACGCAAAAACATCTTCAAAGCGTACACTCATGAAGGCATTTGTCTTAACTCCTTTACTCCTTTTAACTCCTTAACTCCTTGAATTTTAACTACTAATTCTACTTTCTCTCCTTCGCGTCCATCGCCTGGCAGGCGGTGATTGCTATCATCTTATATACGTCGTCGACCGAACAGCCGCGGCTGAGGTCGTTAACCGGGCGGGCGATACCCTGCAGGATGGGGCCGAGGGCTACGGCGTCGCCGAGGCGCTGAACCAGCTTGTAGGCGATGTTACCTACCTCGAGGCAGGGGAATACCAGCACGTTGGCGTGGCCTGCTATCTCGCTTCCGGGAGCCTTCTTCGCCCCTACTTCGGGCACGAGGGCCGCGTCGGCCTGCATTTCGCCGTCAACTTTCAGCTCGGGCGCAAGCTCCTTGGCCAGCCTGGTTGCCTCGACTACCTTGTCAACTACCTCGTGAGAGGCGCTGCCCTTTGTCGAGAAGCTAAGCATTGCCACGCGCGGGTCGGCGAATCCGGCAACTGATTTTGCCGTCTCTGCCGTGCATACGGCTATCTGTGCCAGCTGCTGTGCGTCAGGAACGGGGGTTACGGCTACGTCGCCTACAACCAAAACGCCGTCCTCTCCGTACTGTTTCTGCTTTGAGATGAGCAGCATTGCGCCGCTTACGCATGTCACTCCGGGCTCGCACTTGATGATTTGCAGGGCTGGACGCAGCGTGTCGGCGGTAGTGCTCAGCGCACCTGAAATCTGGCCGTCGGCGCCACCCGTCTTGATAATCATGCATCCTAAGTAGAGCGGATTCTTGACAAGCTCGCGGGCCTGCTCGATGGTCATGCCCTTCTTCTTGCGCAATTCTGCAAGCAGTGCGGCATACTCCTCGCTCTTGGGGTTGTTCTCAGGGTCAACAATGGTGGCCTTGCCGATGTGCGTCAGTCCCCATTTCTCGGCGCAGGCGTTGATTTCGGCCGGACTGCCTATCAGTATTATGTCAGCCACTTCGTCGGCCAGCGCCATGTCGGCTGCCCTTAAAGTGCGTTCCTCGGTGGCTTCGGGAAGCACAATGCGCTGCTTGTCGCTCTTCGCGCGCGCAATGATTTGTTGTACTAAATCCATTGTTTTGTAGTTTATAAGAATATATGTGTTTTTGTAATTCCGATGTTGCAAAAATAGAAAAAATAATCCGAAAAACAGCCTGCGACGGTATTTTTTTACTGATAAAAAAGCAAATATGGGAGTGTGAGGCACGCCACGCCATAAAGCACGCACTCCGTTGTCAATTCCACCGACACTCCCGTGCAGGCAAAATACGTTACGCTGGCTGTATGCCACATAGCTACAGACTATCTTTTTCCATGTCACGAGGATTGCAAAAGGCCACCTTTTAGCTTCCTAAAGACCGTCTTTTACAACGCGAAATGCCGCCTTTTAGAAGGTAAAAGACGGCATTTCTCAGAGGCCCTGACTACCAGCCACTTACAAGGCGGCGCCAAACGCTTACGCAAAAGGCCGCCCACGGCGGTGACATGTACACTTTTTCACCGCCATACATACACGCTTTCCGGCATTATTTATTAACTTTGCAGACGGCCGACAGGCCTGCCGCCCGCGGCGCCGAAGCCCCCGGCAGCACCATGAAGGCTTACGTCTGACAATTAAACATACAGTAATGAAACTTAGAAAAACCATCGCGGCCATGGCCGTTGCACTATGCTGCGCCACCGCTTCGGCGCAAACTGACTCCACGCTATCCATAAACGGCTCTATGGGCAAGCTTGCCGCACGGCTGCAACTGCCCGTAATCAAGCCCGGGGAGAAATGCCACATGGTGATACTGTGCCACGGATTCACCGGCGACATGAACGGCAGCCTGTTCGACAACATCACATCACGCCTGAACGAATACGGCATAGGAGTATTGCGGTTCGACTTCAACGGCCACGGACGGAGCGAGGGCGATTTCGTCAACATGACCGTACCGAACGAGATTGACGACGCAATGGCCGTCATATCCTTCGTACGCAACCTGCCTACCACGGCCGACATCTCGCTGCTCGGCCACTCACAGGGCGGCGTTGTGGCCGCCATGACGGCCGGACGGCTGGGCAGCGGCGTAGTGCGAAGCGTAGTGCTGATGGCGCCTGCCGCCGTTCTGCGTGACGACGCGCTGAGAGGCAACACGATGGGAGCCATGTACGACCCGTGGCATTTGCCCGAATACATTGCCCTGCCGTCAGGCCACAAACTCGGAAGGGCGTACGTACAGACGGCGCTCGACCTGCCCATATACGACACGGCGGCGCGCTTTGGCGGCCCGGCGCTCGTCATACACGGCATGGCAGACCGAGTTGTACCATACACTTACGGCCAACGGTTCAGCCGGGTAATGCCCGAATGCAGCATAACGCTCATCCCGGGCGAGGACCATAGCTTTACACGCAACACCGAATACGCAGCCTCGCTGGCTGCCGACTGGCTTGCCAAGACGCTAAAATAATCATCAGAAACATAGGAATATCAATGCCCGTATCTTGCGAACGGGCATTTTTTGTTTAATCAACGTGTGCCGACATTGGCAAAAACACTGATATCAGATATCATTATAAACGGCTTCAGAACCTGAAACCGTAGAACAGACGTGCCCTCCATTTTACGCTTTCGGTTAGCAGGATGTCATCGTCGCCCTGGCGCAGGACGTTCACGACGGCCGTCATCCCAACGAACTTATTGCCGAAATTGTACACGGCAGCCAGACGGCCCACGACATTCACCGACGAGAAAAACTTGAACGGAGCCTTACGCCGCTCGCCGTCAACGGTAAGCCTGTTGCGCGACACCACCAAGTATTGCGGCGTAGTGGACAGATGGAGCAGCCACCTGCGACCCACTACAAAGTTGTACGCATAGCCTGCACCTATGCTTACGCCGAACATCGACATGCGTGCCGCGTCCTCGGTCATCACTCCTCCGGCCGCGTCTACCCTGCCCGAGAAAGCTGACAGGCCAAGCAGCCACGAGCCGCAGCTGCGCCTCTGCACCTGCGACTGCGTGAAGGCGGCAGGAAACGAGAAACGGCGATGGTTGAAAACGTAGTATGCGTTGCCCTGATACGTTGTCATGCCAACCTGCCCCGAGGCTATGTCAGTATCCGTTCCGCCGCTCGTCATCGTGCCGCTGAACGTCTTGGCCTGCGTAAAAGTGAAGTCAAAACCGAAGCGGCGACCGTAACTTGTGAAGTTAAACTCGTAGTCCCTGTCACGACCCGACAGCTTCGCGGGATTCAACATCAGCGAAAGCGACAGGCCGCGGTAGCTTACACTGGCGCCGACGGTAGCCTTAGCCTCGGCCTCGAGCTTCGTCCTGAACGGCTCTCCACTCATTACGCCGTCGGCGTTGAGGTCGGTTCCCGACATGTTAGCACGCAACTTTACCGTCCAGCGCTGCTCCGGTTTGGCAATATAGGCCGTGTCGTAACGCGCCGCCGACCGCTTCTGCCTTACCTCGAGCAGGCTGTCTATACGACCGACAATCCCCTTCTGCGCGGCCGACGTCAGTGTGGCGGCGCAGAAGGGGATTGCTATAAACAGTGTCTTTAGGCGCATAACGTTCGTGGTTTACGGTTGCCGAAGCCGTCGGGCTCCAACAATAATACGCCATGACACGGCTGTTTAGTGTGCAGGATACAAATTTTTTATGTTATTTTTTCTTTCCGTTGCCCTTTAGCATGCGGCAAAGCTCGAGCACGTCGACGCCCAATTTAGCCGAATGCATGTACGCATTGGTGCCCGTCTGGGTCTTGAACAGGGGCGTAAGTCCGACCGTTGCCGACATAATCACCGGCCCTATGCTGAGCGAATACTCAAGGTTAAGGCCACAACGGCGCAGCCTCAGGTAGTCGGGATAGCCGTCGGTCGTCATGCCGTCGGCGGGCGTAAGGCGGTAACTTGCGTTCGTCCTGACCTCGAAGGAGAGGCCGAGCGACATCTGGGCGTTGCTGTAATCCTCCTGGTACGACAGCATTACGGGCAGCCGGAAGGCGGCATAGTTCATGTTGTTGCCCTTCGCCCGAGGGTCAAGTTGCGTGTAGACAAAGCGGTCTCCGTCCTGGCTTACGCCGTAATCCTTCTGGAAACACTGGTGAACCCACGCCACCTGTACGGCCGCAGTGAGGCCGAACGTGCGGGCCTTGTTGAACGGAAAGGCTACCGACCACGGCGTAAAGCCAAGCTCGAACGACTTTGAGCGGCGCAGGTGGGTGTCACCCTTGCTGCTAGAGAACACCCCTTTTGACGGCGCAGTAAACCCAAACCACACCGTAGGGTAATGAGGGCGGAACTTGATGTTCTGCAGATTCTCTGCCGGAACGAACGGGGAGCCCACGTAGACGCGCTCTACCTCCTGGCCGTCGATGAACTCCAGTTCGCGCGTCTTCGACATTTCGTAGCCGTTCTTGTTGTAAACCGTCACGACGGTCTTGTCGTCATTGACGTCCACCACTATCTTCTTGTCCTTCACGGTGAACGTGGTGTCGTTCTCGTCGGCGGCGAACGCCAGCATTGGCAGCAGTGCCGCGAGCATAAAAATAAGATGTTTCATATTACGGATGTTTATGTTTTACATGCTTGAATAACACAGTTTCATTATGTCGTCGGGCGTAAGCCGGCCCTCGATGTATATCACCGCTCCGGAGTTTCCGCGCGGATTGCTGAACAGAACGTAGCGGTTGACGCCCCCGCCGAGCGGCGACATCATGTAGTATCCGCTCACTATGCGCCCGCTCTGTACCACCTCGCGTATCTTCTTGGCGTTCTTGCGGTCGGCCTTCAGGTACGGGTCGATGTCAGGCTGTAGGTTCTTGTAGGTCAAGCTCTTGTACACCTGTAGCTTATATCCTTTCAGTTCGGCGTCGTGCATCTCAACCATCGTGCAGCCCTTGGCGTGCCCGAAGCGCCTGAACACGTTGTCGACGGCAAGCCCCTGCTGGGCGGAAGCGCCGAGGGCGAAGGCCAGCGCCATAACCGCCGACAGCATTATGCGCCGCCATAAGCCATATCCCATTGTATGTTGAATTATCTTTTCCATCGTATTTCGGATTTACGTTCATTGCATTAACTGAAGTGCGTCGAAGGAGTCGCCGCAGTCTGACGACACTATCTGCAGCGCGTCGAGCGCCTCGTCGGTAACGGTGGCACGGTCGGTGTACACCTTCCCGTCTATCACGGCGTAACTCTCGGGACGGCGGTTGCCGTACATTATCACGGCAAAGACTATCACGGCGGCAGCGGCGGCCGACGTAATGAAGAGCCGCAGGCGCGCCTTCGCCCTCGAATGGGGTACCGTAAGCGGTGCTTCAACCTGCCTCTCGGTGTCGACATAAGCGAACAGCGCCTTGAACGGAGCCCATCTATCGGGCACTCCTTCGCCGGCAGAGGCGAAATAACGGCGCAGTTCCTGCTCCTCGGCGGCCGACGTGGCGCCGTCAAGATACTTGTCGAGCAAAGCCTGGATACGTGTTTCCTGTTTCATGATAGTGTCCTCCCTGTTGTGTCGTCTACATTGTTTTTCACTCTCATACGTGTCAGTTTTGTAAAGTCGGAGAGTATCTTCCGCCGTGCCCTCGAAAGGTTTTGCCTCAGGCTTTCGGCCGAGCAGCCGGTTATCTGCATTATCTCCTTGCTGTCATAGCCCTCTATTTCCTTCATTCGGAATATCCGGGCCTGCAGCGGCGGCAGATGATCGACGATAAGCCTCACCAGCTCCGCTTCGTCATGACGCTCCGCGGTAAGGTCCTCGGCCACGGGTTCGCCGCCGTCGTAGGGCTTGCCCTGCTCCAGACGGGAGTGCCGCCAGCGGTCGCGCACCATGTTCCTGAGGATGGTGACGGCCAGCGCCCGCTTATCGGAATACCGCTCGAGCGACTGGCGCATGCTCCACATCCGGAGCATGACTTCCTGCACCAAATCCTCGGCGAGGGCGTCGTCTCCCGTCATCCGGCGTGCCTGCTCCTTCAGGCCGGCGCGCATCGGAACTATCGTATGGTTGAACTCTTCCGGTTTCATGCCTTTACATATAACGGACGTATAAACCGGCAAAACGTGACATCACGGTCGAAAAAAATAAACCGAACGTTATATTAACGGCACATCTGCGGCCGTTTATGGTGAAAAAACACGGAATATACATAAAAAAGAAAACCCTGCCGTATGAAACGAACAGGGCTAATGAAAGGAGGAGTGGTACCACCAGGAATCGAACCGGGGACACAAGGATTTTCAGTCCTTTGCTCTACCAACTGAGCTATGGCACCATCATTCTTGCTTTTTGCGAGTGCAAAGATACAGTAAAATTCTGAAACGCGTGCATTTTTGACAAGAAAATTGTTCAAAAATTTGCGAGATTGATAA